>CAXTFF010000034.1:0-12438 GCA_964243325.1 uncultured Sphingomonas sp. | reverse complement strand
CGCCCGATCAGCACCAGCCCGAACACCGCCCCCGCGACGCCCGCGATCTCGACCGCCATCATGGTGTAATAGCGTTGGCGGGCCAGCAGGTCGGGATCGGTCATGCGGCCTCCAACAGCTGCGGCAGTTCGTGCGGGGTGGCGGCGACGGCGTCGGCCCCCGCCGCGATCAGCTCGCCGACCGCGTGGTAGCCCCAGGCGACGCCCACCGCACGCGCGCCGGCCGCGCGGCCCATCGCCATGTCGAAGCTGGTGTCGCCGATCATCACGCAATCGCCGGGCGCGGTCCCGACCTCCGCCATAGCGGCGAGCGCCATCGCCGGGTCGGGCTTGGACGGGTGCCGGTCGGCGGTCTGGAGCGTCGCGAACCGGTCGGCGATCCCGTGCGCGTCCAGGACGTGCGCAAGGCCCCGGTCGGACTTGCCCGTCGCCACGCCCAGCACCCAGCCGCGCTCGCGCAACATGTCCAGTACGCCCGTCACGCCATCGAACAAGGGCTCGTCATCCAACGCCGCATCCGCCCGCATCGCGCGGAACACCTGCTTGTAGTCGTCCGCCAGCCGCCGGTGGAACGCGTCCCCCCGCTCCGGGCTCAGCACCCGCACCGCCTCGACCAGGCTCAATCCCACGATCCGCCGGATCGCCGCGCGCGGCGGCGGCGCGGCGTCGTGGAGCGCGAACGCCCGCTCCATCGCCCGGCAGATGTTCGCCTGGCTGTCGACGAGCGTCCCGTCGCAGTCGAAGATGGCGAGGCGGACGGGCAGGGGCATGGGCGGCTCTTAGACGGAGGCCGAAGGGAAAGGAACCGGCCCTCGTTTCTCCCCCTCCCTGGATAGGGAGGGGGCTGGGGGGTGGGTGGACGGCGCGGACCTCTCCCGAGCGGGGTCGCGGGCAGGGATGTCTCAACCGTCCGTGCGTCCACCCACCCCCAACCCCTCCCTATCCAGGGAGGGGAGTTGAAGTGCGTACGTTCACGGGTACACTTGCCCCATGCGCCGAAGAGTGCCGAAGATCACCACCGATCGCGCCCGAGCGCTGCGCCGTGAAGCCACGCCGGCCGAGAAGGCATTGTGGCGTTTGCTCTCGACCTACCGCCCACGCTTCACGACGCAGCTGTCCGTCCATCCGTACGTGATCGATCTCGCCTGCCGACAGGCGAAGCTCGCGGTCGAGCTCGACGGAAGCCAACATGCCGACCAGGTCGCATATGACCAGCAACGAACCAAATACCTGGAACGCCAGGGCTGGCGCGTAATCCGCCTCTGGAACTCGGACGTGCTCACGAATCCGGAGGGCGCGGCCGAGTTCGTCCTCGCCCAAGCGGCGGAGCGGCTAGACGGGACTATCCCGGAAGCCCGTCCGGCGCGGAAGCGAAGCGGGTAAGTCCGCTAGCGCTCGCCCCGCCCGCGCCGCTCGCCCTTCCGCTCCCTGCGCACCGATTTCGCGTGCGCCTTGGCCCGCGTCTTGATCAGCTCCCTGGACGGTGCCGCCTTCTCGCTGTCGTCGGGGAGGAAGTTGCCGGACATCTCCTCGAAGCCCAGCAACGACAGGCTCTCGGCGAAGTGCGTGGGCAGCTCGGCGGTGACGTCGATCGCGCCGCCGTCGGGGTGGTCGACGCGGATGCGGCGCGCATGGAGGTGCATCTTGCGGCTGATACCGCCCGTCAGGAACGCCGCCTGCCCGCCATATTTGCCGTCGCCCACGATCGGGTGGCCGATCGCGGCCATATGGACGCGCAGCTGGTGGGTGCGGCCGGTGAAGGGCTGGAGCTCGACCCAGGCGCAGCGGTTGCCCGCGCGCTCGATCACGCGGTAGCGGGTGCGCGCCGCGAGCCCTTCCGCCTCGTCGACATGCATCTTCTCGCCGCCGGTGCCCGGCTGCTTGGCGATGGCGAGCTCCACCATGCCGTCGTCGATCGAGGGCACGTCGACGACCAGCGCCCAGTATGTTTTCCGCGCGGTGCGGCTGGAGAAGGCCTTGGCGAAGAACCCCGCCGCCCGGGCGGAACGCGCGACGAGCAGCGCTCCGCTGGTGTCCTTGTCGAGCCGGTGGACGAGCTTGGGCCGCGCGTCCCCTTCGGCGAACGCGTCGAGCAGGCCGTCGACATGCTCGGTGGTCTTGGTCCCGCCCTGCGTCGCCAGCCCCGGCGGCTTGTTCAGCACCAGCGCGGCGGCGTCGCGGTGGATCACCATCCCGCTCACATAGGCGACCTGGTCGTCGGTCAGCGGCACGCGCTCGCGGACCGGCTTCGCGTCCACACGCACCGGCTCGGGCGGCGGTACGCGGAGCACCTGGCCCGCGGCGATGCGGTCGCCCGGGCCGACGCGCGATCCGTCCAGCCGCAGCTGGCCGGTGCGCGCCCATTTGGCGACGGCGGTGAAGCTGGTGTCGGGCAGGTGCCGCTTGAACCAGCGGTCCACGCGGATGCCGTCGTCGTCGTACCCGATCGGGAATTGGCGGACGGCGTCGGTCATGCCGCGACCTTCGCGAGCTGGAGTCCCACGGTCAGCGCGGCGATCGATCCCAGCACCGACAGCAGCACGTACCCGGCCGCCATGCCCAACGCCCCGCGCCCGGCGAGCTCCACCGCGTCGAGCGAAAAGGCGGAGAAGGTCGTGAACCCGCCGAGCAGTCCGACCCCCGCGAAGGCGCGCCACCCTTCGGCGACCGCGCCGCGCGCGAGCAGCCCCGCAAGCACGCCCATCAACAGCCCGCCGAGCAGGTTCGCGAACAGCGTGGGATAGGGGAGGCCGGGCCCGGCGATCGCGAGAACCGCGCGCCCGCTGATATGGCGCGCGCCCGACCCGATCGCGCCGCCGGCCATGACGAGGAACAATGACATGCGCGCCCGTTAGCCTGGATCGGGCGCGGAGGCGAGGCGCGGCGCGTCAGCCCCCGTTCGCGATCAGCTCCACGTCGGTGCCGCCGTCTGCGCGCGCGCGCAGGTACGCCAGGTACGCCGCGTCGCCGCGCGTGCCGCCCACGACATGCACCGCGCCACCGACGCGGTGTCCGGCGGCGTAGCCCGCGCGGCGGCCGGTGGTGCCGTACCAGTCGGCGACGCGCTGAAGCGGGGCGGAGCTGCGGAACGCGACCACCCGCAACGAGCAGCCGGGCGCGTCCGCGCCCGCCGCCTCGATCACGCGCGCGTCCGGATAGAGCGGGGCGGCTGGCGGCAGGCGGTTCGCCCAGGTCGCGGAATAGCGGATGCGCGGCGCGCAGGCGGCGGTGTGCCGGTCGCGCTGGCGCTCGGCGAGCGCGCCCAGCGTCAGCGCGCCGCCCCGCGCGCGGCATTCGGGGCAGTCGGCCCCCGTCGCGGGCGTCGCCGCCAGGCCCGGCGGCGGCGCGGTCCCGGGCCGCGCGGCGATGTCGACGGGGGCGACCGCGCCGCCGTCGGGGCGGTTGGGCGGGCGGATCGCGTCGGCGTTGGATTGCTGCAGCAGGCGCGGGTCGACCATGATCTGGTCGCCCAGCGCCGCCGCCACGGCCGGGTCGCGCGCGGGGTCGTCCGCCTGGGCGAGCTCGCGGTCGAGCTGCGCCAGTTCGTCGGGCTCGCGCGCCGCCCGGCCGCACCCGGCGAGCGCGAAGGATAGGGCGAGCAGGGTGGGCAAGCGCATCGGCGGATCCTCAACACGCGGGCGACCACGATCTGCGGCACCGTGCGGAGCCAGGCGTTAAGGAAGCGTTCGCGATCGTGCCTGACGACGGCTTGCCGGGGGCCGATCCGAACGCCACCTTGGCACCATGCTGAACATCGTCTCGATCCTGATCGGCCTCGTCACGCTCGCGGCGGGGCTCGTGGCCTTCACGCCGTTCCTGGGCGCGCTCAACTGGCTGGTGATCCCGATCGGGATCGTCGGCGCGGGCGTGGGCGCGCTGTCGTCGAGCAACGGCGGGCGCAACTTCAACCTCGTGCTGATCGTGATCTTCGGCCTCAGGTTGATGCTCGGCGGCGGGATCGTCTGACACGGAGAAGGGCGCCGCGATCCGGTCGCGACGCCCCTCCACGATGTTTCCGGTTCTAGCGGCAGCGGCGGTTGCTCGAGCCCCGGTCGATCGCGCGGCCGGCGAGCGCGCCCGCGGCGGCGCCGCCGAGCGTGCCGATCGTGCGGTCGCCACGCGTGTCCACCGTGCGGCCGAGCAGCGCGCCCGCCACGCCGCCGACGACCAGGCCGGTGGTGCCGTTGGGCTTCTTGCAGCGCAGGCGACCGCGATCGTCGCGATACTCGCGGTAACGCTCGCGGCGCTGCGCGTCGGCGAAGGTGGGGATCGTCAGGGCCGGGGCCACCATCGCGGTGCAACCGAGGGCGAGCAGGATCTTACGCATGGAACACTCCTTCTTGAAAAGCGGGACGTCGGGATAACGGGTCGGATGTAGCGGGGGTTGCATGAACCGGAAACAACATGGCCGTAGTCCGCCCGCAAGGCGTCCCGACCGGTCCGCCCCGGTTTCCCCGGGTCGTGCGCGCCGCTAGGCCCGCCGCGATGCCCGTGCCCGCCATCTCGTCGCCCGCCATTCTTTCGCCCGCCGCCATGCTGCCCGCCGCGATCCCGTGGCTGGACACGGCCGGGCTCGCCGTCTTCGCCGCGTCGGGCGCGCTCGCGGCGGCCAGGCGCGGGCAGACGATCGTGACCCTTTCCTTCTTCGCGCTGGCGACGGGGGTGGGCGGGGGCACGGTGCGCGACCTGTTGATCGACGCGCCGGTCTTCTGGGTGCGGGACGCCCGGCCCGCGGTCGTGTGCCTGGCCATGGCCGTGCTGATCTGGGCGACGCCGCATCGCTGGTGGCGCGGCGCGGCGCTCGACTGGCTCGATGCGGCAGGGCTCGCCGCCTACGCCGTGTTCGGCGCGGCCAAAGCGTTGAACCTGGGCGTGCCCCCGGTTCCCGCCGCGCTGATGGGGGTGGTGACCGCGTGCGTGGGCGGGATCATCCGCGATATCCTGGCCGGCGAGCCGTCGATCCTGATGCGGCCCGAACTTTACGTCACCGCCGCCGCGCTCGCGGCCTCGCTGTACGTGGCGCTCGCGCTGGCGGGGGTGCCCGTGGTGGCCGCGGCGGCGATTGCGGCGGCCGCGGGCTTCACCCTGCGGGCGGCGGCGATCCGCTGGCGGCTGGCGCTTCCGGCCTATGGGGATCGCCGCTAGCGGCCGCCCGGACCGACCAGGGCGCGCTGCCACATGCCGACATCGATCCACCGGCCGTCCTTGTACCCGACCGCCGGGTTGACGCCGATGGGCGCGAATCCGAGCCGTTCGTGCAGCCGGACCGACGCGTCGTTGGGCAGCGCGATGACCGCCACCGCCTGCGTGAACCCCGCCCCCGCCAGCCGCGCCAGCAGTTCGCCGTACAGGGCGCGGCCGATCCCGCGACCCTGCGCGTCGGCCGCGACGTACACGGTGGTCTCGACCGCCCGATCATAGGCGGCGCGCGACCTGAACGAGGATGCGTAGGCGTAGCCCAGAACGGCTCCATCCTCCTCCGCCACCAGCCAGGGGTGGCGCGCGTCGCCCGCCGCCATCCGCCGCGCCATCTCGGCGGCGTCCGGCGGATCGAGCTCGAACGAGACGATCCCGTCCGTGACGTGAGGGCCATACACCGCCGCGATCGCCGCGGCGTCGCCCGCGCGCGCCGCCCGGATCACCCGCCCGGTCGGGCTACCAACCGAGCCGTGCCAGGATCAGGTCGAGCAGCTTCACGTCCGCCGCGTCGGCCGTCACCGGCCCCAGCCCCGCGCATTCGATGCAGCGCGCCTGCACCGATCCGCCGGTCGCCAGCATCCGGGCGTCCGCCACCGCGCGCGCCAGCAGCAGCCGGCGCTCCGCCGCGATCCGCCCGAACGCGTCGCCCGTCGGCGCGCCGCCCCCCGCCTGCCCGCCCTCGGCCTCCTCGGGATCGGAGCGGAAGGAGGAGGCGAGCTTGGCCGCCCAGCCCGGCTCCTTTTCCAAATATACGGTGCGCACCGCCTTGGGGTCGATCTTGGCGCGCCGCGCGGCCTCGGCGACCGCGTCCGACAGCCCGCCGAAGCGGTCGACCAGCCCGATCTGCCGCGCGGTGCCGCCGTCCCAGACCCGGCCCTGGCCGATCTCGTCGACGCGCCGCGGGGTCAGCTTGCGCGCGGTCGCGACGCGGCCGATGAACTGGCGGTACCCGTTCTCGATCGCCGATTGCAGCACGGTGTCGACCGCCGCGTTCGTCCCCGCCAGCACGTCGGGCTGCCCCGACAACGGCGTCGTGCGCACCCCGTCCGACGTCACCCCGATCTTGGCGAGCGAGCGTTCGAAGGTGGGGATGACGCCGAAGATGCCGATGGAGCCCGTGATCGTGTTGGGCTCGGCGAAGATCGTGTCGCCCGCGGTCGCCACCCAGTAACCGCCCGACGCCGCCAGCCCGCCCATGGAGATCACCACCGGCAGGCCGCGCCGCTTGGCCTCGACCAGCGCCAGCCGGATGCGCTCGCTCGCCAGCGCGGAGCCGCCCGGCGAGTCGACGCGCACGACCAGCGCCTTCAGGTTCTTGGTCGCCAGCCCGTCCAGCACCGCCTTGGCGATCGTGTCGCCCGCCGCGGTGCCCGGGCCCGCCTGGCCGTCGACGATGTTGCCCGCCACCGTGACGATGCCGACCGCGTCGCCGCTCGTCGTCATGGGGTTGGCGGAAAGCCACTGGTCGTACCCGATCCGCTTGAACCAGCCCGCGCCCTTGCTCGCGTCGGTCCCCGCCAGCTGCGCCACGCGCTTGCCGAACGCGATCTTGTCGCCCAGCTTGTCGACGATGCCCGCCTGGAGGTTGGCGCGCGCGATGTCGCCGCCCGCCGCCACGATCACCCGGTCGGGCTGCGTCAGGAACGCGTCGATCCCCGCGCGCGGCCGCGCGCGCCTGATCGCGTCGCGCCATTGCCCGAACAGCGACCCGTACAGCGCCTCGCTGGCCTCGCGCGACGCGGGCGACTGCCCGGTCAGCAGCAGCGGCTCGACCGCGGCCTTGTAGCGCCCGACGCGGTAGATGTGCGCGTTGACGCCCAGCCGGTCGAGCAGGCCCTTGAGGTAAGGCTGCGAGCCGCCCGGCCCGGTGAAGATCGTGCCGCCCATCGGGTTCACCCACACCTCGCTCGACGCGGCGGCCAGGCGGTAGCTCGCGTCCGAATAGCCGGTGGCGTAGGTCAGGACGGGCTTGCCCGCATCGCGCACGCGGATCAGCGCGTCGGCGACCTCGGACAGGGTGGCGGGGTACCCGCCGCCGAAGCCGTCCAGGTCGAGCACCACCGCCTTGACCCGCGCGTCCGTGCGCGCCGCGTCGATCGCGCGGACGATGTCGCGCAGGCGGTACTGGACGGGGACGCTCTGCCCCGACAGCGCGGCGAAGGGCGCCGGGTCGGAGGGCTGTTCGACGATCGGACCGTCCAAGTCGAGCAGCAACGCGCCGTCGCCGATCGCCTTGCCGCCGGGCCTGGCGGCGAGCGCCGCGAACAGGAGGCCGAAGAACAGCAGCATGGCGAGGAGGACGAGCGCGTCCTTGATCCCCACCAACAACCGCCAGGCGCCGCGTACCAGCTTCACGAGCATGATCTCCGTCGGCGGGCGATGGCCGGCCGTGCGACCGCCAGTCTTGGCGTAAGTGTCGTACGGGAGCAACGCGCTATTTGGCCGCAGCTGTCCAACCGGCGCGTCCTCCGCTACGGCCCGCCCGCCATGTCCGCCCCCGTCATCCTCCCCGCCGGCGACGCCGCCGCGCCCGCGGGCTGGCGCGGGGAGTTGCGCGCGCTCGGCCGCCTCGCCGCGCCGCTGGTCGGCGCGAACCTGCTCCAGATGGCGGTGTACGCGGTCGACGTCGTGTTCGTCGCCCGGCTGGGCGAGGTCGAGTTCGCCGCCGCGACGCTCGGCGTCTACCTTTACGGCCTGATCCTGTGGGCGCTGACCGGGCTGACCGGGGCGGTCGCGCCGATCGTCGCCGCCGAGCTGGGCCAGCGCGCCCACGCGGTGCGCGAGGTCCGGCGCTCGTTCCGCATGGGGTTGTGGCTGTCGGCGCTGGCGGGCGCGCCGTTCCTGCTGCTGCTCTCCCATGGCGAGTGGCTGTTGGGCTCGGCCGGGCAGGACCCACGCGTCGCGGCTCGCGCCGACGCGTTCCTCGACATCCTGCTGTGGGCGTTGATACCCGCCGTCGTCACGGGCGTGATGCGCACGGTCGCCGCCGCGCTCGGCCGGCCCAATTACGCGCTCGCCATCGCGGGCGTCGCGGTCGGGGCCTCGCTGCTCGCCAACTGGCTGCTGGTCTTCGGCGCGGGGCCGGTCCCCGCGCTGGGGCTGGAGGGCGCGGCGCTCGCCAGCCTCGTCACGACCACCCTGATGACGCTCGCCTACCTGGCGGTCCTGTTGTTCGACCCCGAACTCCGCCGCTGGCGGCTGTTCGGCCGCTGGTGGGTCCCTGAGCGCGCGCGCATGGCGCAGATCGTCCGGCTCGGCCTGCCGATCGCGGTCACGGTCACGCTGGAGGGGGCGCTGTTCGGCGGGGCCGGGCTGCTGATGGGGCTGATCGGCGTCACGGAGGTCGCCGCGCACGCGGTCGCGCTCAACATCGCCGCGCTCGCCTTCATGATCCCACTGGGGATCGGGCAGGCGGCCACGATCCGCGTGGGTCTGGCGTACGGCGCGGGCGACCGCGCGTGGATCGGACGGGCGGGGTGGACCGCGCTGGCGGTCGGGGTGGGCTTCATGGGCGTCACCTCGACGTTGATCCTCGTCGCGCCGCGCCCGTTCGTGTCGGTCTATCTGGACGTGGACGATCCCGCCAACGCCCGCGCGGTCGCGCTCGCGCTCCAGTTCCTGGTGCTCGCCGCGATGTTCCAGCTGTTCGACGGCGCGCAGGCGGTCGCGGCCGGAGTGCTCAGGGGTTTGCAGGACACGCGCGTGCCGATGCTGATCGCGCTGTTCGGCTATTGGGCGGCGGGGTTCGGCGTCGCGCTGCTGCTCGGCTTCGGGGCGGGGTGGGGCGGGGTCGGCATCTGGACGGGACTGGCGGTCGGGCTCGCGGTCGTGTCGGCGCTGCTCGGCCGGCGCTGGACCGCCCGCGAGCGATTGGGCCTCCTCCCCGCGGCCGCCTAAGCGTTTCGCGGAGATCGCCTCCGCGTTTCGCGGAGGGCGCGCCCGTTCGGGACCCGCTATGGATCCGCCCACGAAGCCGGGCGCGCCCGGCCCGCTCGGAGGATTTCGCATGACGACCGGCATCGCAGCCTTGGCCTTGGCCCCCCAGCCGCGTGCCGTGCCGCCCACCGAGCCGCCCGCCAAGGTGGCGGCCGCGCTGATCGCCGCCAGCCGCGGCCCGGCGGGTCTGGACACGGCCAGACTCGCGGCCAAGGTCGCGGCGCTCGACCCGCGCGATCCGGCGACCGCCCCCGTCCGCGCGGCGGTGAACGCGGCGCTCACCCCCGTCGACCGGGGCCGCCTCGCCGCCGCGCTCGACCGCGCCACCGCCGACGTGACCGTGCGCCTGAGGGACGGCGCGGTCGTGACCGCCGACCGCGACGCGAGCGACCCCGCCGCCAAGACGCTCACCGCCTACCGCGACAGCGCCGATCCCAAGGACCGCGCGGTCTTCCGTTCGGTGATCGCCACCTACGGCAGCATCCCCGCCGCCGAGGCCGCGCTGTTCGGCCCGCGCCCCGCGCTCGCGCCCGCGCCCGCCGTCGCCGTCGCCGCCGCGCCCATGTCCCAACCCGTCCCCACGCCGCGTCCGACGCCGCCCGCGCCCGGTGCCGGGCCTGCGGACGCGGAAGGCGTCGGCTCCTTCTTCGAAGGCGTGTTCGCGGGTGATTTCAGCGATAACGGCAGCTGGTCCAAGGTCGGCGGCCAGGTCGTGACCGGCTTCATCCCGATCGCGGGCCAGGTGGCGGACGTCCGCGACATAGCCGCGAACATCAACAACATCCGCGAGGGCAAGCCGGGCGGCTGGTTCGGCCTGGCCACCGCGACGATCGGCATCGTGCCGGGCTTGGGCGACGCGGCCAAGGCGGCGCTGCGCGGCGGCGGCAAGGTCGCCGGGGCGGGCGCGGAGATCGCCGAGCAGGTCGCCAAGCACGGCGACGAGGTGGCGGGCGGGGTCGCGCGCGGCGCGGACGACGTCGCGCCGATCGTCACGCGCTCCGCCGCCGTCGGCCGCAACGTCGCCGAGTGGAAGCTCGACGCGCAGGGCCGCCCGACCAGCGTCACCGCCACCCTGTCCGAGCTCCAGCCCAAGGGCGCGGCGCGCGGCGCGGACGAGCTTTCGGCGCAGGACGCCGTGCGCGGGCGCGGCGTGGCCGACGACGATGCGGGGCACGTGATCGGCCACCGGTTCCTGGGCGACCAGGGCGCGGGCAACATGTTCCCGCAGAACTTCAACTTCAACCGCTCCGCCTACAAGACGATGGAGAACGAGTGGGCCGGCTGGATCGAGCATGGCGGCACGGTCAAGACCCGCATCGAGCTGACCGGCGGAACGCCGGATCGGCCGGGCGTGGTCGGCGCGTTCTACGAGGTGTTCGACGACACGGGTCGGCTCGTATTCTCGAACCAGGATCGGTTCTTGAACGCCAGCGATCAGTCCTTTACGCGAGTGCCGACCGCTGAAATCCGTCGGTTGATGGGGCAGTGACACCCGTTCCGTCCCAGGAGCTGATCATGCAAGCTGCGCAGTTCGACAAGAGTTCTGCCGACGTCATCATTCAAAAGCTCGGCGCCGAGATAATCGGTGCGCCCAAATTCAAGGCGCGGCCTTGGACCGACCTGGTGGTGGTGGTCAATCTGAGCGGCGGCAGGCAGAATATGTTCGGCTACGTCTTCTGGGAGCCGAACGAGTGGGAGGCCGCGGGAACCGACAGCTTCGTCGCGTTGGATCTGGCGATCGATCTGCGGGACGCGATGCGGGTTCCGGGACGGGAGCCATGGCAGAAATGCCGCATCCGGATCACCCGCGCGACCGGCAAGATCGACATCGACATCGACGTCGATTACGAGGGCGACAAGTGGGTGCCGAAGATGTCGGACCCGGCCGGCTTCGCCTTCGGCCTGCGCCACTGATCGGGCACCATCGGCCCGCCTGACGATCCGTTCATAAAATCCGCCCGACGCCCGTTGACGCGCCGAGGCGCGGCGCACATATGCGCCTTGTTGGCACTCCCGGTCCGGGAGTGCCAAGAAACCTTCACATAACTGGAAAGGGTCAACGCATGAATTTTCGTCCGTTGCACGACCGCGTCCTCGTTCGCCGCGTCGAAGCCGAAGAGAAGACCGCGGGCGGGATCATCATTCCCGACAACGCCAAGGAAAAGCCCCAGGAGGGCGAGGTCGTCGCCGCCGGCACCGGCGCGCGTTCCGACACCGGCGAGGTCCATCCGCTGGAGGTCAAGGCCGGCGACAAGATCCTGTTCGGCAAATGGTCGGGCACCGAGGTCAAGGTCGACGGCGAGGAGCTGCTGATCATGAAGGAATCGGACATTCTCGGGATCGTCAGCTGACGCGCCTTGGCGTGACTTTTAGTGACCTTAACGACTCCCACCCAATTTTTGAAAGGGTAGCCACATGGCAGCCAAGGACGTGAAATTCAGCCGCGACGCGCGCGAGCGCATCCTGCGCGGCGTCGACATCCTCGCCGACGCCGTCAAGGTGACGCTCGGCCCCAAGGGCCGCAACGTCGTCATCGACAAGAGCTTCGGCGCGCCGCGCATCACCAAGGACGGCGTCACCGTCGCCAAGGAGATCGAGCTCAAGGACAAGTTCGAGAACATGGGCGCGCAGATGCTGCGCGAAGTGGCCTCGAAGACCAACGACATCGCCGGTGACGGCACCACCACCGCCACCGTGCTCGCCCAGGCGATCGTCCGCGAGGGCATGAAGTCGGTCGCGGCCGGCATGAACCCGATGGACCTGAAGCGCGGCATCGACATGGCCGTGATCAAGGTCGTCGAGGACCTGAAGGCGCGTTCCAAGCCCGTCGCGGGCACGCAGGAGATCGCCCAGGTCGGCATCATCTCGGCCAACGGCGACACCGTCGTCGGCGAGAAGATCGCCGAGGCGATGGAGAAGGTCGGCAAGGAAGGCGTGATCACCGTCGAGGAGGCCAAGGGCCTCGATTTCGAGCTGGACGTCGTCGAGGGCATGCAGTTCGACCGCGGCTATCTCAGCCCGTACTTCATCACCAATCCCGAGAAGATGTCGGTCGAGCTGAACGACCCCTACATCCTGATCCACGAGAAGAAGCTGTCGAACCTGCAGGCGATGCTCCCCATCCTGGAAGCGGTCGTCCAGTCGGGCCGTCCGCTCCTGATCATCGCGGAGGACATCGAGGGCGAGGCGCTCGCCACGCTGGTGGTGAACAAGCTGCGCGGCGGCCTGAAGGTCGCGGCCGTCAAGGCGCCGGGCTTCGGCGATCGCCGCAAGGCGATGCTCGAGGACATCGCGATCCTGACCA
>CAXTFF010000033.1:0-12455 GCA_964243325.1 uncultured Sphingomonas sp. | reverse complement strand
TCGAAACCCGCTTCCGTCAGGATGCGGGCGAGCCCCTCCTCCTCCGCCTGGCGCTTCACCAGCCCGGAACCGGGAACGACCAGCGCGCGGACATGGGGGGCGACGCGGCGGCCGTCGGCGACGCGGGCGGCCTCGCGGATGTCCTCGATGCGCGCGTTGGTGCAGGAGCCGATGAACACGGTGTCGACCGGCGTGTCGGTCAGAAGCTGGCCGGGCTCCAGGCCCATATAGTCGAGCTGGCGACGCATCCGCGCGGCCGCCGCCTCGTTCGGCGCGGTCGCGGGGTCGGGCGCGACGCCGTCGATCGCGACGCCGGTTTCCGGGCTGGTGCCCCAGGTGATCATGGGCCGGATGGCGGCCGCGTCGATCGCCACCTCGCGGTCGAACCTCGCGTCCGGGTCGCCGGGGAGGGTGCGCCACCAGGCGACCGCCGCATCCCATTCCGCTCCGGACGGCGCATGCGGTCGGCCCCGGACATAGGCGATCGTCGTGTCGTCGGGGGCGATCAGCCCCGCCCGCGCGCCCGCCTCGATCGCCATGTTGCACAGGGTCATCCGCCCGGCCATGCCGAGCGAGCGCACCGCGTCGCCCGCGAACTCCAGCGCATGGCCGGTCGCGCCCGCCGTGCCGACCCGTGCGATGATCGCGAGCGCCAGGTCCTTCGCCGACACGCCCGCGCGCAGCCGGCCGTGGGCGGTGACGCGCATCGTCGGCGCGCGGCGCTGGAGCAGCGTCTGGGTGGCGAGCACATGCTCGACCTCCGAGGTGCCGATCCCGAACGCCAGCGCGCCGAACGCGCCGTGCGTGGAGGTGTGGCTGTCGCCGCAGACGATCGTCAGCCCGGGCAGGCTGAAACCCTGTTCCGGC
Organism: uncultured Sphingomonas sp.; assembly: GCA_964243325.1. Lineage (GTDB taxonomy): Bacteria > Pseudomonadota > Alphaproteobacteria > Sphingomonadales > Sphingomonadaceae > Sphingomonas. The sequence goes on along the minus strand of CAXTFF010000033.1, from coordinate 11,588 downwards.
CCGATGATATGGACGATGCCCTGCCGCTCGTCGGTCAGCGGGATATAGGGCACCCCGAACGCGCGGACGTTTTCCTCGAGCGTCCGGAGCTGAAGCGCGCTCTCGGGCTCCGCCACGGCCAAGCCCCGATCGGTGGTGGGGACGTTGTGGTCGGGCACCGCGATCGTCAGGTCGGGGCGGCGCACGGGCCTTCCGGCCGCGCGTAAGGCTTCGAACGCCTGGGGACTCGTCACCTCATGGACGAGATGCCGGTCGATATAGAGGATCGCGGTGCCGTCGGGCAGCGTGTCGACGACATGCGCGTCGAACAGCTTGTCATAGAGCGTTCGCGCCATCAGCCGACCCCCAGGTTCATCGGCGCTTCGGGGGGTGCCCGGCGCTCGCGCTTCACGAGGAGCTTGCCCAGCGCATGGACATAGGCGCGCACCGCCGAGACGACGGTGTCGGTGTCCGCGCCCTGGCCGTCGACCGAACGGCCATCCTCCTCCAGCCGGACGGTGGTGCGCGCCTGCGCGTCCGACCCGCCGGTGATCGCGCCCACATTGTACAGTGTCAGCTCCGCCGTGTGCGGGCAGACGAGGCGGAGCGCGTTGAAGCCGGCGTCGACCGCGCCGTCGCCGGTCGCGGCGCCGACGCGGCGGTCGCCGTCGACCAACAGCTCGACCTCGGCGCGGGCGTCGCCGCGGCTGCTCGACGAGTGTGACAGCGCGACGAAGCGGATGCGCTCGTGATCACGCACCAGCTCGTCGTCGACCAGCGCGAGCAGGTCGTCCTCGAACACGACCTTCTTGCGGTCGGCCAGGTCCTTGAAGCGGCGGAACGCGTCGTGGAGGCGATTGTCGCCGATGTCGCCGTAACCCAGTTCGGCCAGCTTGGCGCGGAACGCCGCGCGGCCCGAATGCTTGCCGAGCACCAGGTTCGACCGCGTCCAGCCGACGCTTTCGGGCGTCATGATCTCGTAGCTGCCGGCATGCTTCAGCATGCCGTCCTGATGGATCCCGCTCTCGTGCGCGAAGGCGTTGCGGCCGACGATCGCCTTGTTCGGCTGGACGTCGAAACCCGTCACCGTGGCGAGCAGGCGCGAGGTCCTGACGATCCCGGCCGCGTCGATGTCGTTCCGGTAGGGGTGCGCGTCGGGACGGGTGCGGATCGCCATCACCACCTCCTCCAGCGCGGCGTTGCCCGCGCGCTCGCCGATGCCGTTGACGGTGCATTCCACCTGCCGCGCGCCGGCCGCGAGCGACGCCAGCGTGTTGGCGACCGCGAGCCCCAAATCGTCGTGATTGTGCGTCGACAGGATGACCTCGTCCGCGCCGGGCACGTTCGCCAATATGTCGGCGAACATGCGCGCCATGTCGGCGGGCGTGGCGTAGCCGACCGTGTCGGGCAGGTTGATCGTGGTCGCCCCCGCCCGGATCGCGCGCTCGACGGCGCGGCGGAGGAATACGGGCTCGGTGCGGGTCGCGTCCTCGGCCGACCATTCCACGTCGGGGGCGAGGTCGCGGGCGAGCGTCACCGAATCGGTTATCGCGTCCAGCACCGCGTCGGGACGCATCCTGAGCTTGTGCTCCATATGGAGCGCGCTGGTCGAGATGAAGGTGTGGATGCGGCGGCGCTCGGCGGGGCGCACCGCTTGCCCCGCGCGGGTGATGTCCTCCCGCGCGGCGCGGGCCAGGGCGCAGATCACCGGACCCGTCACCTCGCTAGCGATGCCGTGGACGGCCGCGAAATCGTCGGGCGAGGCCACGGGGAACCCCGCCTCCATCACGTCCACGCCGAGCGCGGCGAGCGCGTGCGCCATCCGCAGCTTCTCGGGCGTGGTCATCGAGAAGCCGGGCGACTGCTCGCCGTCGCGCAGCGTCGTGTCGAAGATGATCACGCGGTCGGGCGGGCAGGCGCCGAAGCTGGGATGATTGATCGTCATGGGGTTCGCTCGCGCTCGGGTGGGCCGGGGGAGTATCCCTGAGCGCCGCGGGCGTGAAGTGATCAGGCCGCGTCGCCGCTCAGGGGCGGATAAGTCGTGGGCGGGCCGGAAGCGGGATCATGCGGTGCAACATACACATACCGGACCGGCGAGCAACAGACTTTCGATGGAGCAATGTCAAACGTAACTAATCATGCGCTTGGTGCCGCGGAATGTTCGCTTGTTACGCCGGTCGGTTTGGGGCCATAGGCGCGCTTCACCACCGAAAGACCTTATCGCATGCCCGCGCTTCGTTCCCGCACCACCACCCACGGCCGCAACATGGCCGGCGCGCGCGGGCTGTGGCGCGCGACCGGCATGCGCGACGAGGATTTCGGCAAGCCGATCGTCGCGGTCGCCAACAGCTTCACCCAGTTCGTGCCGGGCCACGTCCATCTGAAGGACATGGGCCAGCTCGTCGCGCGCGAGATCGAGCGGGCGGGCGGCGTCGCCAAGGAGTTCAACACGATCGCGGTCGATGACGGCATCGCGATGGGCCATGCGGGGATGCTCTACAGCCTGCCCTCGCGCGAGCTGATCGCCGACAGCGTCGAGTACATGGCGAACGCCCATTGCGCCGACGCGCTGGTCTGTATTTCCAACTGCGACAAGATCACGCCGGGCATGCTGATGGCGGCGCTTCGGCTGAACATCCCCGCCGTGTTCGTGTCGGGCGGGCCGATGGAGGCGGGCAAGGTCGTCTGGGAAGGAAAGGAGCGCGCGCTCGACCTGGTCGACGCGATGGTCGCGGCCGCCGACGACGGCATGGCCGACGCCGAGGTCGAGGCGATCGAGCGCGCGGCCTGCCCGACCTGCGGCTCGTGCTCGGGCATGTTCACCGCCAATTCGATGAATTGTCTGACCGAGGCGTTGGGGCTCTCCCTGCCCGGCAACGGATCGCTGCTGGCGACGCACGCCGACCGCGAGGCGCTGTTCCTGGAGGCGGGCCGGGTCGTCGTCGACCTGTGCGAGCGCTGGTACCAGCGGGATGACGCGACCGCGCTGCCCCGCACGATCGCCGGCTTCGGGGCGTTCGAGAACGCGATCACGCTCGACATAGCCATGGGTGGGTCGACCAACACGGTGCTCCACCTGCTCGCCGCCGCGCATGAGGCGGGGGTGCCGTTCACCATGGCCGACATCGACCGGCTGTCCAGGCGGGTGCCGGTCCTGTGCAAGGTCGCCCCCGCCAAGGCCGACGTCCATATGGAGGACGTCCACCGCGCGGGCGGCGTGATGGCGATCCTGGGCGAGCTGGATCGCGGCGGGCTGCTCCACGCCGAACTGCCTACCGTCCACAGCGCCACGATGGCGGAGGCGCTCGGCCGCTGGGATATCGGACGGAGTAACGGCGAGGCCGCCGCCCGGCTCTACCGCGCCGCCCCCGGCGGCGTGCCGACCCAGACCGCCTTCAGCCAGTCGCGCCGCTGGGCCGATCTGGACCTGGACCGCGCGGGCGGCGTGATCCGGGGGGTGGAGTACGCCTTTTCGGCCGATGGCGGGCTGGCGGTGCTCCACGGCAACCTCGCCCCGGACGGCTGCATCGTGAAGACCGCCGGCGTCGACGAGTCGGTCTTGCGCTTCGCCGGGCCGGCGCGCGTGTTCGAAAGCCAGAACGCGGCGGTGACGGGCATCCTGACCGGACAGGTCCGGGCGGGCGAGGTCGTGGTGATCCGCTATGAGGGACCGCGCGGCGGGCCGGGGATGCAGGAGATGCTCTATCCCACCAGTTATCTGAAGGCGAAGGGCCTGGGCGCGGCCTGCGCGCTGGTGACGGACGGGCGCTTTTCCGGCGGCACGTCCGGCCTGTCGATCGGCCATGTCTCGCCCGAGGCGGCGGAGGGCGGCGTCGTCGCGCTGGTCGAGACGGGCGACCTGGTGGAGATCGACATACCCGCGCGTACCATCGAGCTGATCGTCCCCGCCGACGAGCTGGAGCGCCGCCGCGCGCTCCAGCTGGCGCGCGGCGCGGACGCCTACACGCCCGCCGCGCGCGACCGCGCCGTGCCGCCCTCGCTCCAGGCCTACGCCGCCATGACCACCAGCGCGGCGCGCGGCGCGGTGCGCGACGTGACGCAGTTGAAACGTCGTCGCTGTTGACGCGCCCATTGCGACGTGTAATTGCGTAAAAACAGTTCTGCAGGAAACAATAATGCTCAACCTTCTCGTTATTACCGGAGCGACCCTGAACGGATGATCATTTGATCACACGGGTCAGCGGTCGCGGACAGGCTCCCTCGGGGGCCTTTTTCATGCCCCCAAGCGAACCGGAACACCCTCATGCTGCTCGAACGAACCGCCCCTACCGAGACCACCGCTCCCTCGCTCAGCGGCGCGGAGATCGTCGTGCGCGCGCTGCTCGACGCGGGGGTCGACACGGTGTTCGGCTATCCGGGCGGCGCGGTGCTGCCGATCTACGACGCGCTGTTCCACGAGCCCCGCCTGCGCCACGTGCTGGTCCGCCACGAACAGGGCGCGACCCACGCCGCGGAGGGTTATGCGCGGTCCACCGGCAAGCCGGGCGTCGTGCTCGTCACCAGCGGCCCGGGCGCGACCAACGCGGTGACGGGCATCGTCGACGCGCTGATGGACTCGATTCCAATGGTCGTGCTGACGGGGCAGGTGCCGACGCACCTGATCGGCTCCGACGCGTTCCAGGAATGCGACACGGTGGGGATCACCCGCTCCTGCACCAAGCACAACCTGCTGGTGCGGCGCACGGAGGACCTGGGCGCGGCGCTGCACGAAGCGTTCCATATCGCGACAAGCGGCCGTCCCGGTCCGGTGCTGATCGACATCCCCAAGGACGTCCAGGTCGGACGGGCGGACTATCACGGACCCGGCGCGGGGCCGGACGGGGGCGAACACGCCCGCCGCTACCGCCCGCGCGTCGATCCCGACCGGGCGGCGATCGCGCGCGCCGCCGAGCTGCTGGCGGGGGCGGAGCGGCCGATCATCTATGCGGGCGGCGGCGTGGTCAACGCCGGCCCGGACGCCGCGCGCGCGCTGACCGCGCTGGCCCGCGCGACGGGCGCTCCCGTCACCGCGACGCTGATGGGGCTGGGCGCGTTCCCGGCGAGCGATCCCCAGTGGCTCGGCATGCTCGGGATGCACGGGTCGTACGAGGCGAACCACGCCATGCACGATTGCGACGTGATGCTGTGCGTCGGCGCGCGCTTCGACGACCGGGTGACGGGCCGGGTCGAGGCCTTCTCGCCGAACTCGCGCAAGATCCATATCGACATCGACCCCAGCTCGATCGGCAAGATCGTGCCCACCGAGATCGGCATCGTCGCCGACGCCGGCCGCGCGCTGGACGCCCTGCTGGAGGCGTGGGAGTCGCGCCCGCGCGGCGACCGGGGGGCGCGCCTGGCGAACTGGTGGAGCCTGATCGAGGAGCGGCGGCGGCGGCGCTGCTTCGCCTATCGCCGCCTGCCCGACCGCATCATGCCGCAATATGCGGTCGAGCGGCTGGAGGCGCTGACACGCGACCGCGACCGCTACATCACCACCGAGGTCGGCCAGCACCAGATGTGGGCCGCGCAGTTTCTCCGCTTCGACGAGCCCAATCGCTGGATGACGTCGGGCGGCCTCGGCACGATGGGCTACGGCCTGCCCGCCGCGATCGGCGTCCAGCTCGCCCACCCGGACGCGCTGGTGATCGACGTGGCGGGCGAGGCGTCGATCCAGATGTGCATCCAGGAGCTCTCCACCGCCGTCCAGCACCGCGCCCCCGTCAAGATCTTCATCCTCAACAACGAATGGATGGGCATGGTGCGCCAGTGGCAGCAGCTGCTCCACGGCGAGCGCTACAGCCACAGCTATTCGGAATCGCTGCCCGACTTCGTCAAGCTGGCGGAGGCCTACGGCGCGACGGGCTTGCGCGTCGAGCATCCGGATGCGCTGGACGACGCGATCCACGCCATGATCGACACGCCCGGCCCCGTGCTGCTCGATTGCCGCGTGGTTAGGGACGAGAACTGCCTGCCCATGATCGCATCGGGCAAGGCGCATAACGACATGCTGGTGGGCGACCTGTCGGTGGACGACTGGGACTCGGCCGCCGCCATCGGGTCGGTGATCGACGACGCCGGCCGGGGGCTGGTGTGACGGAGGAGGGAGCCGAACGGCGCGCCACCTTTTCCGTGCTGGTCGACAACGAGCCGGGGGTGCTCCACCGGCTGGTCGGGCTGTTCGCGGCGCGCGGCTATAACATCGAGACGCTGACCGTCGCCGAGACCGACCACGCCGAGCGCGTGTCGCGGATCACGGTCGTCAGCCGGGGCACGGCGGCGATCCTGCGGCAGATCGGCGCTCAGCTCGAGAAGATGGTGGCCGTCCGCTCGGTGTCCGACATCGGGCTCGACCCGCTGGGGATGGAGCGCGAGCTGGCGCTGTTCAAGGTGCGCGGCACGGGCGCGGACCGGGTCGAGGCGCTCCGGGTGGCGGAGATCTTCCGGTCGCGCGTCATCGACACGACGCACGAGAGCTTCATCTTCGAGGTCACGGGCGGGCCGGGCAAGATCGACGGGTTCGAGGAGCTGATGCGCCCGCTAGGCCTCGTCGAGGTGTCGCGGACGGGCGTGCTCTCCATCCGGCGCGGCGCCGAGCGCTGAACCATTCTTTCGACCAAAACATAGGAGCCATCCATGCGCGTTTTCTACGACCGTGACGCCGATCCTTCCCGCCTGAACGGACGCCGCGTCGCGATCGTCGGTTACGGCAGCCAGGGGCACGCGCACGCGCTCAACCTCCGGGACTCGGGGGTCGCCGACATCGCGGTCGCGCTGAAGGAGGGCAGCCCCAGCCGCGCCAAGGCGGAAGGGGAGGGGCTCCGCGTGATGACGGTCGCGGAGGCCGCCGCGTGGGCCGACGTGCTGATGATGCTCGCCCCCGACGAGCTGCAGGGCGACATCTACGCCGCCGAGATCGCGCCCAACATTCGCGACGGCGCGGCGCTGATGTTCGCGCATGGCCTCGCGATCCATTTCGGGCTGATCGAGCCCCGGCCCGGCATCGACGTGCTGATGGTCGCGCCCAAGGGGCCGGGGCATACCGTCCGGGGTGAATATGGGAAGGGCGGCGGCGTGCCCTGCCTGCTGGCGGTGCATCAGGACGCGACCGGCGGGGCGCACGCGCTCGGCCTGGCCTATGCGTCGGCGCTCGGCGGCGGCCGGTCGGGGATTATCGAGACGACGTTCCGCGAGGAATGCGAGACCGACCTGTTCGGCGAGCAGGCGGTGCTGTGCGGCGGGTTGGTGGAGCTGATCCGCGCCGGGTTCGAGACGCTGACCGAGGCCGGCTACGCGCCCGAGATGGCGTATTTCGAATGCCTGCACGAGATGAAGCTGATCGTCGACCTCATCTATGAGGGCGGGATCGCCAACATGAACTATTCCATCTCGAACACCGCCGAATATGGGGAATACGCCACCGGCCCGCGCATCGTCACGCCCGAAACCAAGGCGGAGATGAAGCGGGTGCTGGACGACATCCAGTCGGGGCGCTTCACGCGCGCCTGGATGGACGAGAACCGCGCCGGCCGCGGACGTTTCCTGGGCATGCGGAAAGCGTCGGAGGAGCATCCGATCGAGCGGGTCGGGGCCGATCTCAGGGCGATGATGCCGTGGATCGCGACCGGCAAGCTCGTCAACCGCGTGCGCAACTGACGTCGTATGTCGGCGATGTGAAAGATCGGCTTACGCGAGCATATCGCGCGGGCGCTACCTCGACGGTGAGCATGCTTTGGCAGATCGTTGTCTGATCAGACCGGCCTTGCCGCCGCGCACAGCATGTGCGGAAGCCTCTCTTCGGCAGGGATCGGTAGCCATGTTGCGGCTGCTGTGGTCAGGTCATGACATCGAGCAACCAGCTTTCACCATAGCTAGGGTCGGGGCTTATTGCCCGCAGCCAGGAGATGACGGTGGCGGCGAGGGCGACGGCGGAGAAGTAGACGGTCGGGCACCGGTCGTAGCGGGTGGCGACGCGTCGCCGGTCCCCAGACGCCCGAACATGATCTCGATGCGGCTGCGGCGCCGGTAGCGGCGCTTGTCGTACCGAACCGGCTCGTTGCGGGATCTTCGGCCCGGGACGCAGGGCTGGATGCCCTTGGCCTGCGAGGCATCCCTGAACCAGTCGGCGTCGTAGCCGCGGTCGCGCGGCAGCCACTGCGCCCTGGGCAGGTCGTCCAGGAGCGCTGCTGCACCGGTGTAGTCGCTGATGACGGTCTTCGGCTCGGCGCCAGCGGCAGCCAACCCCTCCATCATGCGAACAAAGACGCCCATCCCGCCCCAGCGCTTCCAGCGGTTGTAGAACGTCTTGTGCGGGCCGCAGGCGCTCGGCGTCCCGCCAGCGCAGCCCGTTGCGGTTCACGAAAACGATGCCGCTCAGCACCCGCCGGTCGTCGACCCGCGGCCTGCCGTGGCGTACGGTCGCAGACGCGCCATCTGCTCGTCCGCCAGCCAGAACAGGTCGCTCATGCCCGGTCTCCTCACGGAGCCCGAATCAGATCACGCCTCTCCCAACAATGGGTCCCGACCCTGGCCAAGATCTTTAGACAGGACAAATCTATACTGAACGAATACCTAGTGAACTAGCACGGGCCTGGGCGAGCATTGCCGAACGGCATAGTTATGCGGACTCCGTCTTCGCCAGATTGGCTCCTCGGGCCGTTCGCACCAATCCGCGGATCCTTGCTTTCCGCGGCTCGAACGCGCGTGGGGATGCTGCTTCAGCACGGTCGTGAACGGGTCCGCCGAGCGTCGGTGCCCGGCACCGTCCCGGCGGGGAAGCGAGCCGGGCAGGCCTGCCTTTTCGCCGGTTTGAGCGGTGGTCTGACCGGCGTCGCGCTGCGGCTCGCGACGGACCCTGCGCTCGAACCGGCCCGGTGCGTCGGAAGTCCGGACCGCATAAGCGCTCGTACGCGGTCCGGCCGATCCCGGATCGCCGCACGGGCGGCGGACCAAGTAGGGAGACCCTGCTCTCGGTCCGGCCAATTCCCGACATTCGCCTTCGGGACGCTCGTCATGGTCGCAAACGCCCGCCAACGTCATCCACCGTCCGCGGCCCACGCCTGTCCCTCGCACGGGCGCCGACCCCTCGGGCAGCGGGTCGCCCACGCCGTCGGGATCGGAGCCGATCCCGACATGGTCGCGGCCCGCGATGCGGACGATGTGCTCCGCCGTCTGTCGCAGCGTGACGCGGGGCCTGGGACACGTGCGGTCCCACCCGGCGAGCGCGGCGGCCGCGCGCTCGGGCTGGCCGATATACGACCCGCCATACGGGGGATGTCGAGCCGGTCGGGCTCGCGCGCCACCTCCTCGCCGAACGGGGTCAGCCCGCCGCGCCGCGGATCGTCGGCGGCGTGGAGATCGTCGATCCGGCTCGGCAGGAACAGCCCGTCGCCCAGCGCGATCGTGGCGAGGGCGACGTGGAACAGCGGATCGAGCGCCATCCTGAAGTGCCCGGCCGCCATGACGGACGCGCCGATGACCACCGCCCTGCGCTTGCCGAGATGGCGGTCGGCCAGGACGCCGCCGACGACCGGCGTGAAGTGCGCGCAGGCGGTGCGGACGCCGTAGGTCAGCGAGGACCGCCGCTGCGTCGGCAACAGCCCCTTGGTCAGGTGGAAGACCAGCGGCGCGCGCATCCCGCAACCGGGAGAGCTGCTCCCTCATGTCGGTGGGGAACAGCACGGTCAGCCCGCGCGGCTGGCCGAACCAGGGCGACGGCCCGGGCCTGGCCGCCTGCACGCTCGTGCCGCGGACGCTTGGCGCGTTCCCCAGACCTCCGGGCCGGCGAACAGGTCGCCGTCGCGGCGGACCACGCCGGGCGCCCGGTCGGAGGCGGGAGATGTCGGGCCGTCGGGATCGAGGAGGTCGGCCAGCCGGCCGAGCACGAAGCCCGGCGCGGTCGCCAGGCTGGTGCCGACCATGGCGCCACCATGACGCCGAGCCACACGTCCGGGCGCGCGTCGGGCCCGCCTCGACCGGGTCGCGCCCTCCAGCGCGGCCGCCGTGTGCGCGACGTCGTCGCCCGGATGATAGGCCCGGGACGCCTCGCCCCGGCCGCGACGCGTCCCGTCCGACAGCGTGACCACCAGGACGTGGGCGATCCCGGACACGTGGCCCGAGATGCGAGCCGAAGCCGAAGGCGACGCCCCGGCGTGCGCGCGCTCCGCGACGGGCCGTGGCGTCGGGCCGGTCCGACGCGATTGCGGTGCGCCCGCCGCTCCCGTACAAGCGTTGGGGCTCCCGAGGAGAAATGGCCATGCCGATCATCGTCAACGGGCGGCCGGAATCGATCCCCGACGATCCGCGCGTGTCGCTGCTGGACCTCCTGCGCGAGAGCCTTCGGCTGCCCGGCACCAAGAAGGGCTGCAACCAGGGCGCGTGCGGCGCGTGCACGGTGCTGGTGGACGGCGACCGGATCCTGTCCTGCCTGGCCTTGGCGGTGCAATATGACGGGCGGCGCGTCACCACGATCGAGGGGCTCGCGGGCGGCGACGCGCCCCACCCGTTGCAGCGGGCGTTCATCGACCATGACGGCTTCCAGTGCGGCTATTGCACGCCCGGCCAGATATGCTCGGCGATCGGGATGGCCGCGGAGGCCGGGCGCGGGGTGCCGAGCCATGTCGGCGCCGACCTCTCCGCCGACCGGGTGACGCTGACGCGCGAGGAGATCCGCGAACGGATGAGCGGGAACCTGTGTCGTTGCGGAGCCTATAACGGCATCGTCGACGCGATCGCCCATACCGTCGCGGCGGAGATGGCCGCATGACCCCGTTCGGCTATGCGCGCGCCGCGGGCGTGGACGACGCGCTGCGGCTGGGCGCGGTCGCCGGGGCCAGGTATCTGGGCGGCGGGACCAACCTGGTCGACCTGATGCGCGAGACGGTCGAGCGGCCGGACGCCCTGGTCGACGTGACCGGCCTGTCGGGGGCGATCGAGGAACTGCCCGACGGCGGTCTGCTGATCGGCGCGGAGGCGACGAACACCGCGGTCGCCGAGCACCGGGCGGTCCGGGCGCGCTATCCCGTGCTGTCCCGCGCGATCGTGGCGGGCGCGTCGGCGCAGATCCGGAACATGGCGACGATGGGCGGCAACCTGCTCCAGCGCACCCGGTGCGCGTATTTCTACGACGCGCGGGGATCGCGCTGCAACAAGCGCGAGCCGGGGCAGGGATGCGACGCCGCCCAGGGCTTCAACCGCATCCACGCGGTCCTGGGCGCGTCCCCCGCCTGCGTGGCGACCCACCCGTCCGACATGTGCGTCGCGCTGGCCGCGCTCGACGCGACGGTGCATCTGCGGGGCGCGGACGGCGCGCGGTCGCTGCCGTTCGGCGATCTGCACCGCCTGCCGGGCGACCGGCCGAACGACGACACCGTGCTGACGCCGGGCGAACTGATCACCGCGATCGAGCTGCCCGCGTCGGCGCTGGCGGCGAACTCGACCTACCGCAAGGTGCGCGACCGCGCGAGCTACGCCTTCGCGCTCGTGTCGGTCGCGGCCGCGCTCGAGATGGAGGACGGCACCGTGCGCGACATCCGGATCGCGCTGGGCGGCGTCGCGCACAAGCCGTGGCGCGCCCGCCGCGCGGAGGCGGCGCTGCGCGGCGGCCCCGCGAC
>CAXTFF010000032.1:0-12647 GCA_964243325.1 uncultured Sphingomonas sp. | reverse complement strand
TTGCTCGTGGCGTTGCTGCTCGGCTATCACGGCTGGGCGGTGGGCTATGCGCGCAAGCTGGCGGCGGGGAAGCCGACGCTGACGAACAAGCAGCTGCGGCTGGCCAACGAAGCGCCCGCGCTGCTGATCGCGGTGATCGTGGTGCTGGTGGTGGTGAAGCCCTGAGGGCGCTTTGCGGAGCGGAGCGGCCGGGTTATATGCGGCGCATGGCCGCGCAACCCGAGTATCTGCTGACCGCCGAGCAGTTTCTGGAGATCGAGTTTCCGCCCGACATCAAGGCGGAGCTCGATAACGGCGTGATCCGCATGATGGGCGGCGGCACCCGCGCGCACGCGCGGGTGCAGATGAACCTGTATGGCTTCCTTCGCGGCGCGCTACGTGGGACGGGTTGCCGACCGTTCGGGTCGGACATGGCGGTGCGGCCGCACGAGGGGTCGTTGCGCTATCCGGACGTGTCGGTCGACTGCGGCGGCGAGCCCGGAGGCGACGACGACAGGGTCCTGGACGATCCCCGCGTCGTGTTCGAGGTCCTGTCGCCGAGCACGCGCCGCATCGATCGCGGTCCGAAGCTGGACGAGTACCGCGCGATCGAGAGCGTCGAGGTCATCGTGCTCGTCGATCCCGCTACCGAACGATTGCGTGTGCTGCGCCGAACCGGGCCGGATGCCTGGAGCGACGTGGACCACCGCGAACCCGTCGATCTAGACCTGCCGGCGATCGGGCTGGTGGTGCCGCATTCCGAGATCTTCGCGCGCGATTGAGCCGGTGCGGCCTTCGCCTTGACGGGCGCGGCGCTGTCGCTTAGGCCACTCGACCAACCGCAGGCGGGTTCTCCGCCCTCGCGTGCCTCCAGCTTCGCTCCCGCGGCCCATCGCGACCCTGAGCTTTTCCCCCGATCCCCTGTCGGCAGACCACCCATGCATCTCAAAGACCTGAAATCCAAGAAGCCCGCCGAGCTGGTGGGGATGGCCGAGGAGCTGGGCGTCGAGGGCGCTTCCACCCTCAGGAAGCAGGACCTGCTGTTCGCCATCTTGAAGGTGCAGGCGGACAATGGCGACGAGATCATGGGGCTGGGCACGATCGAGGTGCTGCCCGACGGCTTCGGCTTCCTGCGCTCGCCGGAATCGAACTATCTGGCGGGGCCTGACGACATCTACGTCTCGCCCAACCAGGTGCGCAAGTTCGGCCTCAGGACCGGCGACACGGTCGAGGCGGAGATCAGGGGTCCCAAGGACGGCGAGCGGTATTTCGCGCTGGTGCGGCTGGTGTCGGTCAATTTCGACGAGCCCTCCGTCGTCCGGCACCGCGTCAATTTCGACAACCTGACGCCGCTCTATCCGGAAGAGAAGCTGACGCTCGACCAGATCGACCCGACGGTGAAGGACAAGTCGGCGCGGGTGATCGACATCGTGGTGCCCCAGGGCAAGGGCCAGCGCGCGCTGATCGTGGCGCCGCCGCGCGTCGGCAAGACGATGCTGCTCCAGAACATCGCCAAGGCGATCACGGACAACCATCCGGAGGTGTTCCTGATCGTGCTGCTCATCGACGAGCGGCCGGAGGAAGTCACCGACATGCAGCGGTCGGTGAAGGGCGAGGTCGTGTCGTCGACCTTCGACGAGCCCGCGACCAGGCACGTGCAGGTGGCCGAGATGGTGATCGAGAAGGCCAAGCGGCTGGTCGAGCACAAGCGCGACGTGGTGATCCTGCTGGACAGCATCACGCGGCTGGGGCGGGCCTACAACTCGGTGGTGCCGTCGAGCGGCAAGGTGCTGACCGGCGGCGTGGACGCCAACGCCCTGCAGCGGCCCAAGCGCTTCTTCGGCGCGGCGCGCAACATCGAGGAGGGCGGGTCGCTGTCGATCATCGCCACCGCGCTGATCGATACCGGCAGCCGCATGGACGAGGTCATCTTCGAAGAGTTCAAGGGCACGGGCAATTCGGAGATCGTGCTGGACCGCAAGGTGGCGGACAAGCGCATCTTCCCCGCGCTCGACGTCGGCAAGTCGGGGACGCGCAAGGAGGAGCTGCTGGTCGACAAGGCCAAGCTGTCCAAGATGTGGGTCCTGCGCCGCATCCTGATGCAGATGGGGACGATCGACGCGATGGAGTTCCTGCTCGACAAGATGAAGGACTCGAAGTCGAACGAGGTGTTCTTCGACAGCATGAATCAGTGACCGGGGCCGGCCTGCCGCGCCCTGCGGCGGGACTCGGCCCGGTCCGGCCGGCGTAACGACGCCACGACCGACGACGCGGCTTCGCCGCGGCGGGCTCCCGGCCGAGGAGAAGCGGGACCCCGGATCAAGTCAGGGGTGACGGGGGTTCCACGGTTCCCGCATAGGCTCTAAGCGCCCCCGATGCTCCTGACCCTCCTCACCGCCGCCGCGACCGCCGCCGCACCCACGCTATCCGAGATGTGGAACCTCGCTCTCTCCGACTTCGCCAACATCACCGAAGCGTCACGCCTGACCGCGTTCGGCCAAGTCCTGCTGATCGACATCGTCCTTGCCGGCGACAACGCGATCGTCGTCGGCGCGTTGGCGGCGGGGCTGCCCGACGAGCAGCGCAAGAAGGTGATCCTGATCGGCATCATCGCCGCGCTGGTGCTGCGCATCGGCTTCGCGCTGGTCGCGACGTGGCTGCTGGGGATCGTGGGGCTGATCTTCGCGGGCGGACTGCTGCTTTTGTGGGTGGCGTGGAAGATGTGGCGCGAGCTGCATGGGAGCCGCCCGAGCGAGGACGGCACCGAGAATGTCCGCCCCGCGCGCAGCTTCGCCAGCGCGGCCTGGGCGGTGGCGCTGGCCGACGTGTCGATGAGCCTCGACAACGTGCTCGCGGTCGCCGGCGCGGCGCGCGAGCATCCCGGTATCCTGATCATCGGGCTGGTGCTGTCGGTGGCGTTGATGGGCCTGGCCGCCAACCTGATCGCCCGGTACATCGAGCGGTATCGCTGGATCGCCTATGTCGGGCTGGTGGTCATCCTCTATGTCGCGGGCAAGATGATCTATGACGGGGTGATCGACCCTAAGATCGGCATCACCACGCTGTTCGCATGAGCCCCGTGAAGCGCCGCTTCACGGGGACGCCGGATCAGGCCAGGTGCTCGGCCAGGAAATCCACGGTCCTTTGATCCGCCAGTCGGGCCGCCTCCTCGGAGCGACGTCGTCCCATCTCGGCCGCGAAGCCGTGGTCCTCGTGCGGGTAGTCGTGGATCGTGACGCGGGGATGGTCGTCGAGGCCGGCGTGGATCGCTCCTTGCGCGTCCTTGCCCACGAGATGATCGTCGCCGGCGATATGGAGCAGGAGCGGCTTGGCGACCGCGTGCTTCTCGCCGAGCAAGCCGTCCAGGCCGACGCCGTAATAGCCGACGCTGGCGTCCACGTCGGTCCGCGCGGCGGTCATGAAGGCCAGGCGACCACCCAGGCAGTAACCGACGGCGCCGACCTTGCCGCCGCCCATGCGGGCGCGGGCGGCGCGGATCGCCGCTTCGATGTCACCGATGCTCGCGGCCTGGTCGAAGCGGCTCATCAGGCCGAAGGCGCGCTGAAGCTCGGGCTCGATGTCAGGATCGAGCTGGACGCCCGGCTCCAGCCGCCAGAACAGGTCGGGGGCCAGCGCGAGATAGCCCGCCTGCGCCAGGGCGTCGCACTTGCGGCGGATGCCCTCGTTCACGCCGAAGATCTCCTGGATCACGATCACGGCGGCGCTGGGCGCAACGGCGGGCTCGGCGAGGTAGGCGTCGAACGAGCCCGAGCCGTCGAAGGCGTCGATGCGGATACTGGTCATGTTTCGGGTCCGATGCTGTTGCGGCGGGCGGGCGTTCGCGCGCATGATCGCCGCCCATGCCGGGACGACCGGCGCCGCTCAAGGGTTCCTCGGAATGAAAGTCACGATCGACATCGACCTGACCCCCGAGGAGGCGCGGCGGGCGGTGGGGTTGCCGGACCTGACACCGCTCCACGAGCGGTACGTGGCGAGGCTGGGCGACATGGTCGAAGGCGGGATCAAGCCGGAAATGCTCGAGGGGATGCTCAAGAGCTGGGCGCCGATGGGCGAGGCGGGGCTAAGCTTCTGGCGGCGCATGTTCGAGGCCGGGGCCAAGCCTGGACCGTGACGGACACGATCTTCGCGCTGTCGAGCGGACGGCCGCCGGCCGCGATCGCGGTGGTGCGGGTGAGCGGGCCGGCGGCGCTGGAGGCGGCGCGGGCGTTGGCGGGTCGGTTGCCGGACGCGCGGCGCGCGGCGCTCAGGGCGCTTCGCGACGCGGAGGGACGATTGCTCGACCGGGCGCTGGTCCTGACGTTTCCGGGGCCGGAGAGCGCGACGGGCGAGGATCTGGTCGAATTGCAGCTGCATGGCGGGCGGGCGGTGGTGGCGGCGGTCGAGCGCGCGCTCGCCGGGCGCGGGCTGCGGCGCGCCGAGCCGGGCGAGTTCACGCGGCGGGCGTTGGCGAACGGGCGGATGGACCTAGCGCAGGCGGAGGGCTTAGCGGACCTGCTGGAAGCCGAGACGGAAGCGCAGCGCCGCCACGCGGTCGCGGCGGCCGAGGGCGTGGTCGGCGCGATGGCGCGCGCGTGGAGCGAGCGGGTGGCAATCTTGTCGGCGCAGGTCGAGGCGACGCTCGATTTCGCGGACGAGGGCGACGTCGCCGTCGATACGGTCGAGATCGCCGGGGCGATGACGGCGTTGCGATCGGAGATCGAGGGCGTCCTGGCGCGGCGGCCCCTGGAGCGGCTGCGCGACGGGGTGCGCGTGGCGTTGGCGGGCCCGCCCAATGCGGGCAAGTCGACGCTGCTGAACCTTCTCGGCGGGCGCGACGCGGCGATCGTGTCGCCGATCGCGGGCACGACCCGCGACGTGATCGAGGCGCCCGTCATCGTCGCGGGCGTCGCGTATGTCCTGCTCGATACGGCGGGGCTGGTCGGGTCGACCGACGATGCCATCGAGGCGATCGGGGTGGAACGGGCGCGGGTCGCGGCGCGGACGGCCGACATCGTGCTGTGGTTGGGGGACGAGTCGCCGGCGGACGGGGCGGTCTGGGTCTGGGCGCGGGCGGACATGGCCGGACGAGGCGAGCCGCCCAGGGGGGTGGAGGTCGTCACCTCCAGCGCCAGGCTGGAAACGATCGAAGCGTTGTGGCGGATGATCGGCGAGCGGTCGGCCGAGCTGCTGCCGCGGGCGGACCTGCCGGCGTTGAACGCGCGGCAGCGGGCGTTGGTGGGCGAGGCGGCGGGCGAGCTGGTCGAGGATCCGGATCCGCTGATCGTGGCGGAGCGGTTGCGGCGGGCGCGGACGGCGCTGGCGCGCGTGACTGGCGAGGATGCGACGGAGGCGATGCTCGACGCGCTGTTCGGCCGGTTCTGCATCGGCAAGTAAGTTGTTCCACGTGGAACAACTTTGACGTCCCGTCCCGGCGTGCATAGGTGACGAGCCATGAGCGACGTGATCGTCATCGGCGGGGGACATGCGGGCGTGGAAGCCGCGCTGGCGAGCGCGCGGCGGGGTGCGGCGACATCGCTCGTGACGATGGATCGGCGGACGATCGGGGCGATGTCGTGCAACCCGGCGATCGGGGGGCTCGGCAAGGGGCATATCGTCCGCGAGGTGGACGCGTTCGACGGTGCGATCGCGCGGGCCGGCGACATGGCGGCGATCCATCATCGGATGCTGAACCTGTCGAAGGGCATGGCGGTCCGAGGCCCCCGGATCCAGGCGGACCGCAAGCGGTTCGCCCGGGCGGTGCGGGCGATCGTCGCGGCCCAGCCGAACGTGAGCGTCGTCGAGGGCGAGGTCGCGTCGCTGCTGATCGAGCATGGGCGGGTGGCGGGGGTCGCGCTCGCCGATGGATCGACGCTGCGGGCCGGGGCGGTAGTGATCGCCGCGGGGACGTTCCTGGCGGCGCGCATGTTCCGGGGCGAGGAGCGGATGGCTGGCGGGCGGATCGGCGAGCGGCCGGCGGGTCCGCTGGCCGAGCAGCTTCGCGCGGAGGGGCTGCCGACGGCTCGGCTGAAGACCGGGACGCCGCCGCGCATCGACGGGCGCACGATCGACTGGGCGCGGATGACCGAACAGGCGTCGGACGTCGAGGTGTGGCGCTTGTCGCCAATGAGCCGGGCCGCCCGCCTGCCGCAGATCGCGTGCGGGGTGACGCGGACCAACGCGCGGACGCATGACGCCATCCGCGGCGCGCTGCACCGATCGCCGATCTT
Organism: uncultured Sphingomonas sp.; assembly: GCA_964243325.1. Classification (GTDB taxonomy): domain Bacteria; phylum Pseudomonadota; class Alphaproteobacteria; order Sphingomonadales; family Sphingomonadaceae; genus Sphingomonas. The sequence continues at coordinate 6,441 of CAXTFF010000032.1, read as the reverse complement.
CAGCGGCGCGATCGAGGCCTCGGGGCCGCGTTACTGCCCGTCGATCGAGGACAAGGTCCACCGTTTCGGCGACCGCGACGGGCATCAGGTCTTCCTGGAGCCCGAGGGATTGGACGACCCGGTCGTGTATCCGAACGGCATATCCACATCGCTGCCGGTCGACGTGCAGGAGGCGGTGGTGTGGTCGATCGCGGGACTGGAACGCGCGGCGATCACGTTGCCGGGCTATGCGGTGGAATACGACCACATCGACCCGCGCGCGCTGGGCCGCGACCTGCAGGTCCGCGATATCCCCGACCTGTTCCTGGCGGGGCAGGTCAACGGCACGACGGGATACGAGGAGGCGGCCGGGCAGGGGCTGATCGCCGGGCTGAACGCGGCGGTGGCGGCGCTCGGGATCGAGGCGTACCTGCCCGACCGCGCGACGAGCTATCTGGGCGTGATGATCGACGACCTGACGCTGCACGGCGTGACGGAGCCGTACCGCATGCTGACGGCGCGGGCCGAATACCGGCTGTCGCTGCGCGTCGACAACGCCGAGACCAGGTTGGGGCCGGCCGGGCGACGGCTGGGGTGCCTGTCGGCGGCGCGGCTGCTGCACCTGGACCGGCGGGAGGCGGAACGGGCGACGTTCCGCGAACGGTTGGAGGCGAAGCGCACCGCGTCGGAGCTGATAGCGAACGACCTGGAGGTCGCGCGCGACGGCGTGCGGCGGACCGCCTGGGAGTGGCTGCGCATCCGCACGCTCGCGTTGGACGACGTCGCGCCCGGCGCGGACGCCGGCATCGATCCGGACGTGACGGCCGAGATCGTCGAGGATGCGCGATACGCGCCGTTCATGGAACGACAGGCGCGGGAGATCGCCGACCGGGCGCGGGACGATCAGCCGTTGCCGGCGATGCTCGACTACGCCGCCGTGCCCGGGCTTTCGACGGAGATGGTGGAACGGTTGAGCGCGGCCGCGCCGGACAGCCTGGCCGCGGCGGGGCGGGTGCGCGGCGTCACGCCGGCCGCGCTGACCGCGATCCTGCTTCAAGCGAAGCGGACGGCCGGACGGCGGGCGGCGTGACCGAGGAGGAAGCGCGCGGTTGGATCGGCGAGCGGTTCGACGCGCAGGCGATCGGCAAGCTCGAGCGCATGGCGGCGATGGTGGCCGCCGAGACGGAGCGGCAGAACCTGATCGCGCCCTCGACGCTGCCGGGCATCTGGTCGCGGCACATGGTGGACTCGCTGCAGCTCGTCGATCTCGCGCCCGCCGACGGTGCGTGGCTGGACATCGGCACGGGCGGCGGCTTTCCCGGATTGGCGGTGGCGATCGTGCGCGATACGGCGGTGCATCTGGTCGAGCCCCGGCGGAAGCGGGCGCTGTTCCTGGAGCAAGCCGCCGATGCGCTCGGCCTGCCGCACGTCACCGTGCACGCGTCCAAGGTCGAGGCGGTGAGCGCGCGTGCCAAAACGGTGAGCGCGCGCGCGGTCGCGTCGATCGCGGCGCTTGTGGAGGCCGCCCGACACGTGGCATCACGCGACACGGTCTGGCTGCTGCCGCGCGGGCGGGTCTCGCCCGAGGAGCTGGCCGACCTTCCCCAACATGCGCGGGTGTTTCACGTGGAACAAAGCTTGACCGATCCCGACTCCAAGATCGTCGTGCTCCGCGGCGTGCTCGGCCGATGACGATCGTCGCGATCGCCAACCAGAAAGGCGGGGTCGGCAAGACGACCAGCGCCATCAATCTGGCGACCGCGCTCGCCGCCACGGGCAAGAAGACGCTGTTGATCGACCTCGATCCGCAAGGCAACGCGTCGACGGGTCTGGGCGTCGGCCAGTCGCAACGCGCCCGGTCGAGCTACGATGTGCTGCTCGGCAACGCCACGATCGACGAGGCGGCGATGCGGTCGCCGGTGCCGCGGCTCGATCTGGTGCCAGCGGTGCAGGACCTGTCGGGGGCGGAGATCGAGCTGGTCGAGATGGCCGAGCGGACCCACAGGCTGGACCGGGCGCTCCAGCGGTCGCGCGGTGGGTGGGACATCGTGCTGATCGACTGCCCGCCGTCGCTGGGGTTGCTGACGATCAACGCGATGGTGGCGGCCGATTCGCTGTTCGTGCCGCTGCAGTGCGAGTTCTTCGCGCTGGAGGGGCTGAGCCAGTTGCTCACCACCGTCGAGCGCATCCGGACGCGGTTCAATCCCGGGCTGTCGATCGTGGGCGTCGCGCTGACGATGTTCGATCGGCGCAACCGGCTGACCGAGCAAGTGTCCGCCGACGTGCGGTCGGTGCTGGGGCGCGTGGTCTTCGACACGGTGATACCGCGCAACGTCAGATTGTCCGAGGCGCCGAGCCACGGGCTTCCCGCGCTGATCTACGATCATCGCTGCGCCGGAAGCCAGGCCTACATCGCGCTCGCCCGCGAGTTGATCGCGCGGTTGCCCGCGCGGGCGCATGCCGAGGCGGCGGAATGAGCGAAGCGGGCAAGCGGCGCGGCGGGCTGGGGCGGGGCCTGGGCGCGCTGTTGGGCGACATCGCGCGGGAGGAGCCGATCACGGGCGACCGCGACGCGTCGCCGGGCATCCGCATGTTGCCGGTGAGCGCGATGGCGCCGCATCCGGACCAGCCGCGCCGCCGTTTCGACGACGCGTCGTTGGAGGAACTCGCCGCGTCGATCGCCGCGCGTGGCGTCATCCAGCCGATCGTCGTCCGGCCGCACGGGCGCGAGTACCAGATCGTGGCGGGCGAGCGGCGCTGGCGCGCGGCCCAGCGCGCGCGGTTGACCGAGGTGCCGGTCGTGGTGCGGCAGTTCGACGACGCGGAGACGCTGGAGATCGCGCTGGTGGAGAATATCCAGCGCCAGGACCTGAACGCGATCGAGGAAGCGCAGGCCTTTCAGCGGTTGTCGGGCGAGTACGGGCATACGCAGGAGGCGCTGGCCAGGATCGTCCACAAATCGCGCAGCCATGTGGCCAACCTGCTCCGGCTGCTCGAGCTGCCCGAGGGCGTGCAGGCGATGGTCGTCGAGGGCGCGCTGACGATGGGGCACGCGCGCGCGTTGCTGGGATCGCGCGAGGTGGAGGAGCTGGCGCGCGAGGTGGCGGCGCGGGGCCTGTCCGTGCGCGAGACGGAGAAGCTGGTCCGAAGCGCGAAGGGCGATGCGCAGGCCGACCGCCCGTCGCGGCCGGCCGGCGGCGGGCCGCGAGGTTCGTCGTCCGACGGCGACGTCGCGGCGCTGGAGAACCAGCTCGCCGACCTGCTCGGCCTCACCGTCCGCATCGCGCACGGGGATAGCGGGGGCACGTTGACGCTGGGCTACGCCACGCTCGATCAGCTGGACATGGTGTGCCAGCGGCTGACGGGCGAGGGGATCTAGGCGGCGTCGACGCTCATCAGCTGGGCGGGGAAGGGCGCCACGAGATCGCCGAGCTCGCCCGCCAGCCAGCGCTCCTCGTCCTCCTGGTGGAGCAGCACGGGCATCGCCTTGGGGTGGATCGGGGCGACCAGGCTGTTGGGTTCGCAGGTGAGGAAGGCGTAGGCGCGCTTGCCCTCCGCCAGCGGGCGCCAGATGCCGGCGAAGCTGGTGATCGGGCGCGAGGGGACCGCGAACCAGTGGAGCGGGAGCTTGCCGTCGGGGCCGCGCTTCTGGCCGTATTCGCTGAAGGCGGTGAAGGGGACGAGGCAGCGGCGGGCGCGGTCGGTGAGCGCGTTTCGCCAGAAGCCGCTTTCGAGATTGCGGACGTTGGTGACGCGTTTTTCCAGCATCTTGGTCTTGCCGGGCGTCTGGAAAGGGAAGCCCCAGCTCATCACGTCGAGCAGGCGCGCGCCGTCCTCCTCGCGCACGACGAAGGCCGGCTTTTCGGGGAAGAGTTCGGGAGATGGGAGCGTCACCTCCTCGCGCGCGGGGAGCTGGAAGCCGTAGCGGGCAGCGAGTTCAGTAAGGTCGGCGCTCATGGCGTAGCGGTTGCACATGGCTAGCGGCGCCGGGCCTGGGCGCGGGCGATCGTCTCGACGGCCTGTTCGGCGAGCACGGCGCCGGCGTTGGCGGGTGCCATGACCGCGCGCTCGGCGACGCGGACGTGGGTGAGCGCCTTGGCCAGCTGTTCCGCAGGCCAGGCCCGGAGCGCGCGGGCGGTGGCCCCCTCCTCGCGGAAGAAGACGCGGTGGCGCTTCATGACGGCGTCGACGGGCTCGCCCCGGTCGAGGTCGGCGCGCATCGCGGCGAGGCTCAGCAGGCGGCGTTGAAGCTGGCGGAGCCATGGGATGGGGGAGACGCCCGACTCGCGCAGGCGGGCGAGTTCGTTCCCGAGCGCGGCGGGGTCGCCGGCGAGGACCGAGTCGACGAGGCGGCCGGCCTCCGCTTCGCCGAGATCGGCGGAAAGGTCGTCGAAGGTTTGGGCGGTGAGATCGGTCGGGCGGTCGGGATCGGCATCGAGATAGAGCGCGAACTTCTCCAGCTCGCGCGTGGCGATCGCGGCCTCGCCGCCGCTCGCCGCGACGAGGCGGCGGAGCAGGAGCGGGTCGATCCGCAGGCCCAGCTCGCGCCCGGTGCCGGCCAGCTGGCGTTCGAGATCGGCGGGGCTGGGCGGATAGCAGGCGAAGGCGAGCGCGTCCTTGCCGTCGAGGGCGAGCTTGACGAGCTTGGAGGCGGCCTTGGCGGTGGGGGCGACCGCGAGGACGGGGTTGCCCGCCCGCTCGGCCTCCAGCAGCGCGATTATCGCAGGGACGGACTCCTCGCCGACGCCGGTGACGCGGATCCAGCGCTTGTCGCCGAACAACGACATCGACGCGGCCTCGTCGGCGAGGCGGGCGGGGTCGGCCTTGAGCGCGGGGCCGTCGAGGTCGACGCGCTCGGCCCCGTCGCCCATCGCGCGGCCGAGACGGGCGGACAGCTCCGCGGCGAGCCCCGCGTCGGGGCCGTGGAGCAGCAGGAGGCGGTGGCGGGGATGGTCGAGCGCGGCCCTGATCTGGCCGGCGTTAGCTTTCACGCGAAAGCCTTCGCTGGGCGGCTTTCATCGCGGGTTGGCTCGGGCGTAGAGCGCCAGGCGGGCGACGATCTCGTCGGCGACGATGAGCGACAGGCGCTCGAGCGCGGTGTTCTCGGCGGCGATGGTGGCGTATTCGGACTGCACGACGTCGATGCCCGCGTCCGAGCCGGCGGTGGCGTCGAGCACGACGGAACCGTCGGCGAGGTCGACGAGCCGGTAGCGGGCGCGCACCGTGCGGCGCTCGCGCGTGACGGCGTCGTCGCGGCGGATGCCCAGGCCCGTGATGCCGTCGTCCAGGCGGACATCGAGGCGGTAGCGCGGGCCGGTCCCGCCCTGCCCCAGGCGGTCGCGGAGCGCGTTGGCCATGAGCCAGCCCGCGCGGCCTTCGATCGCGGCGATCTCTACTTGACCGAGCGAGGAGGCGACGGGGCCGTTCGCGCCGCCCGCATAGAGCGGCTTGAGCCCGCAGGCCGGGAGCGCGAGCGCGAGGAGGATGGCGGCGCGCTTCATGCGACGAGGTTCACGAGGCGGTCGGGGACGACGACGACCTTGCGCGGGGGTTGGCCGCCCAGGAACTGCGCCACCTTGTCGGAGGCGAGCGCGGCGGCCTCGACCTCCTCGCGCGGCAGGCCCTTGGGCAGCGTTAGCGTGTCGCGGAGCTTGCCGTTGACCTGGACGGCGATCGTCACCTCGTCGGCGACGAGGAGCGCGGGATCGACGGGGGGCCAGACGGCGTCGGCGATCAGGCCGGCGTTTCCGCATGCAGCCCAGGCCTCCTCCGCCAGATGGGGAACCATGGGAGCGACGAGCAGCATCGCGGTGCGGACGGCCTCGGCGCGGGTCGCCGACGGCGGAGCCTTTTCCACGGCGTTCACCAGCTCGTAGAGCTTGGCGACAGCCTTGTTGAAGGCGAGCGCCTCGATATCGGCGGCGACGCCCGCGATCGTCTGGTGGAGCTTGCGCGCGAGGGCGGGGTCCTGGCCCTCGCCGCCCTTTGCATCGGCGAACAAGCGCCAGAGGCGCTGGACGAAGCGCCAAGCACCTTCGATCCCGGCCTCCGACCAGGGGAGGTCGCGCTCGGGCGGGCTGTCGGACAGCATGAACCAGCGCACCGCGTCCGCGCCGTACTGGTCGACGATGGGCTCGGGATCGACGGTGTTCTTCTTGGACTTGGACATCTTCGTGATCCGGCCAACCTTGACAGGTTGGCCGGTCGCCCGCTCGATCGCACCCGTCTCGGTCCGCTCGACTTCGTCGGGTGACAGCCAGCGATAATGAGCCGCGCCCTCAAACTCATCGTCGCTCTCGTCCTCAGCGCCTTCGAGGATGCTGTACGTCTCGTGCGTCACCATGCCTTGCGTGAACAGGCCGGCAAACGGTTCGGCCACATCTAGACGGCCGATGCGGCGGAGGGCTCGGGTCCAGAAGCGGGCGTAGAGGAGGTGGAGGATCGCGTGCTCGACGCCGCCGA
>CAXTFF010000031.1:10221-12677 GCA_964243325.1 uncultured Sphingomonas sp. | reverse complement strand
CGCGCAAGCGGCTGTTCGGCTACACGTCGATGATCTACGCGACGGTGGTCATCACGATCCTGGCCTATCTCGTCTGGCTGCACCATTTCTTCACGATGGGATCGGGGGCGAGCGTCAATTCGTTCTTCGGCATCACCACCATGATCATCTCGATCCCGACCGGGGCCAAGATCTTCAACTGGCTGTTCACGATGTATAAGGGCCGCATCCGGTACGAGCTGCCGATGATGTGGACGGTCGCGTTCATGCTCACCTTCACCGTGGGCGGCATGACGGGCGTGCTGCTGGCGGTGCCGCCCGCCGATTTCGTGCTCCACAATTCGCTGTTCCTGGTCGCGCACTTCCACAACGTCATCATCGGCGGCGTGCTGTTCGGGATGTTCGCGGGGCTCAACTACTGGTTCCCCAAGGCGTTCGGCTTCAGGCTCGACGCGGTCTGGGGCAAGCGGTCCTTCTGGTGCTGGACGGTCGGCTTCTTCTTCGCGTTCATGCCGCTCTACGTGCTCGGGCTGATGGGGGTGACGCGGCGGCTGCGGCATTTCGACGACCCGACGCTCCAGCCGTTCTTCATCGTGGCGGCGTTCGGCGCGCTGCTGATCGCGGCGGGGATCGGGGCGATGATCATGCAATTTTATGTCAGCATCCGCGACCGGGAGCGGCTGCGCGACCTGACCGGCGATCCGTGGGACGGGCGCACGCTGGAATGGTCGACCGCGTCGCCGCCGCCGGCCTACAACTTCGCGTTCACCCCCGTGGTCCACGACAACGACGCATGGTGGGACATGAAGCGACACGGCTACCGTCGGCCGACCGCCGGCTTCCAGGCGATCCCCATGCCGCGCAACACGGCCGCCGGGATGGTGCTGGGCGGCATCAGCACCGTGTTCGGGTTCGCGATGGTGTGGCAGATCTGGTGGTTGGCCGGGCTCGGCCTGGTCGGCCTGTTCGCCACCGCGATCGCGCACAGCTTCGACTACGACCGCGAGTTCCACATCCCCGCCGGGGACGTGGCCCTCGCCGAGCGGCTCCGCACGCGCCAACCCGTCACGCAAGGCTGACCGGCCATGAACGCCTACACCGCCCAACCGTTCGATCGCGATGACCGGTCGACGTTCCACCTGGCCGAAGAGCCGCACCATCCCGAAGGGGCCAGCACCATGCTCGGCTTCTGGATCTACCTGATGAGCGACTGCCTCGTCTTCGCGGCGCTGTTCGCGATGTACGGGGTGTCGGGCCGGGCCTATGCGGGCGGCCCGTCCCCGCGCGAGTTGTTCGACCTGCCGCTGGTCGCGCTCAACACGGCGACCCTGCTCCTGTCGTCGCTCACCTATGGCATGGCGGCGATCGCGGTGGCAGAGGACCGCCGCCGCGCCGTGCTCGGCTGGCTGGCGGTCACGGGCCTGTTCGGGCTGACCTTCGTCGGCCTGGAGTTGTACGAGTTCGCGCATCTGGTCGCCGAGGGAGCCGGACCACAGCGCAGCGCGTTCCTGTCCTGCTTCTTCGCGCTGGTCGGCACGCACGGGCTCCATGTCGCGATCGGGCTCGTGTGGTTGGCGACGCTGATGGCGCAGGTCGCGCGCGGCGGACTGACGGCCGCGAACCGACGCCGGGTGATGTGCCTGAGCCTGTTCTGGCATTTCCTCGACGTGATCTGGATCGGCGTGTTCTCGCTGGTGTATCTGATGGGAGTGGCCGCATGAGCACCGACCTGACGCATGGCGCGGCCGCGCGGGAGCCCCACGGGGCGGACGATCACGCCCCGCACGGCACCCGGCGCGGCTACCTGACCGGCTTCGCGCTTTCGGTGGTCCTGACCGCGCTGCCGTTCGGGCTGGTCATGGCCGGCACGCTGACGGGGGCCGGGGCCGTCCTGGCGATCCTGGCGTCGGCGCTGGTCCAGATAATCGTCCACATGGTCTTCTTCCTCCACATGAACACCAAGGTGGAGTCCGGCTGGTCGATGCTGGCGTTGATCTTCACGGCGATCCTGGTGTTCATCACGCTGTCGGGATCGATCTGGGTCATGTACCACCTGAACGCGAACATGATGCCGATGGCCTCGGGCGCGATGGACGCGATGTCGTGACGCCCGGCGGCGCGGCGACGGATCGTCCTTCCGCGTCCGTCGCCGCGCCGGTGATCGCCGCCCTGCTGGTGGTCGCGGCGTTCCTGGCGCTCGGCGTCTGGCAGGTCGAACGCCGGGCGTGGAAGCTGGCGCTGATCGCGCGGGTCGAAGCGCGCGTCCACGCCGCGCCCACCCCGGCGCCGGGCCCGCCGGCCTGGCCGCGCGTCACCGCCGAAGACGCGTACCGCCGCGTGGTCGCGTCGGGACGCTTCGCCGGGCCGGACACGCTGGTGCAGGCGGTCACCGATCTCGGCCCGGGCCGCTGGGTGCTGACGCGGCTGGACGACGCGCGCGGGTTCTCCGTGCTCGTCAACCGCGGCTTCGTCGCCGA
>CAXTFF010000031.1:1965-10121 GCA_964243325.1 uncultured Sphingomonas sp. | reverse complement strand
CGCGGGTCACCGGGCTGCTCCGCGTGTCCGAGCCGGGCGGAGCGTTCCTCCGGCGCAACGACCCGGCTGCGGACCGCTGGTACTCGCGCGACGTGGCGGCGATCGCGGCGCGGCGCGGCTTTACGCGCGCGGCCCCGTATTTCATCGACATGGACGCCGCGCCGCGCTCGGCGCCGGCCGTGCCCGGAACGCCGATCGGCGGGTTGACGGTGGTGCGGTTCAGCAACAGCCATCTCGTCTACGCGCTGACCTGGTTCACGCTGGCGGGGATGCTCGCGGGCGGGGTGGCGCTGTTCGTCAGGCGGGCGGGGACGTGACGGACGCGCGGTCGATGCCGTTCGTCGCGGCCGGTTCCGCCAACGCGCGTCAGCTGATCGCGCTGCGGTGGCTGGCGGTGGTGGGGCAGACGGTCACGATCGTGGCCGTCCGGTTCGGGATGGGCATCGACATCCCGCTACTCCCGCTGCTCGGCATCGTCGCCGCGCTGGTCGCCCTGAACCTCGCCAGCATCGCCTGGGAGCGCCGCCGCGAGGGGCTGACCGACCTCGAGCTCTTCGCCGCGCTGCTGGCCGACGTCGCCGCGCTGACGGCGCTGTTATATCTGACCGGGGGCGCGACCAATCCGTTCATCTGGCTGTTCCTGCTCCAGGTCGTGCTCGCCGCGATCCTGCTGACGCCCCGGTCGAGCTGGGCGATCGTCGGCGTGACGAGCGGCTGTTCGTTCCTGCTGATCCACGCGCACCGGCCGCTGCCGCTGCCGCCCGCTTTCGGCTACGACCTGTTCGAGCTCTACACGGCCGGCGCGTTCACCTGTTTCGCCTTGATCGCGGTGCTGCTCGTCCTGTTCGTGACGCGCATCGTCCGCAACCTGCGCGGGCGCGACCAGCGGCTCGCCGACATGCGCCAGCGCGCCGCGGAGGAGGACCATATCGTGCGCATGGGGCTGCTGGCGTCGGGGGCCGCGCACGAGCTCGGGACGCCGCTCGCCTCGCTGTCGGTGATCGTCAACGACTGGCGGCGAAGTCCCGCGCTCGCGGCCGATCCCGGGATGGCGGAGGAGATCGACGAGATGCGCGTCGCCGTCGAGCGGTGCAAGGCGATCGTCACCGGCATCCTGCTGTCGGCGGGCGAGGCGCGCGGCGAGCATGCCGCCGCTACGACGGTCCACCGCCTGTTGCGGGCGCTGGTCGACGATTGGCGCGGCCGCCACGGGGCCGCCATGCTGCGCTTCGACGACCGTTTCGGCCGCGACGTGGCCGTCGTCACCGACACGGCGCTCCAGCAGGTGATCGACAACGTGCTCGACAACGCGGTCGAGGCGTCGGGCGCTCCCGTGACCCTGATCGCCGCGCGCGACGGCGACACGCTGGAGCTGCGGGTCTGCGACGACGGTCCCGGCTTTCCGGCGGCGATGCTGGCCGATTTCGGCAAACCCTACCGATCGACCAAGGACCGGCCGGGGTCGGGCCTGGGGCTGTTCCTGGTGACCAACGCCATGCGCAAGCTGGGCGGCGCGGTCGAGGCGTACAACCGCCCGGGCGGGGGCGCGGTGGTGCGGCTGACGCTGCCGCTCGCCCCCATGTCGCTGCAGCAGGGCGACCGCCGGTGACGGCGCCGCTGCTGCTGATCGTCGAGAACGACGCGGCGTTTGCGCGCACGCTGGCGCGGTCGTTCGAGCGGCGCGGCTACGAGGTGATCGTCACGACCGACCTGGCCGGGGTGGAGGACACGCTGACCCGGCGCGATCCGGCCCTGGCGGTCGTCGACCTCAATCTCGGCACCGAGTCCGGGCTCGCCAGCGTCGCAGCGCTTCACCGGCACGACGCGGCGACGGCGATCGTGGTGCTGACCGGCTACGCCAGCATCGCCACCACCGTCGAGGCGATCAAGCTGGGCGCGACCAACTACCTGGCCAAGCCCGCCAACACCGACGAGATCATCGCCGCCTTCGCCCCGTCGCCGGGCGACGCCGACGCGCCGCTCGCCACGCGCCCGACATCGATCAAGACGCTGGAATGGGAACGCATCCACCAGGTGCTCGCGGACACGGACTACAACATCTCGGAAACCGCCCGCAGGCTGGGGATGCACCGGCGCACGCTGGCGCGCAAACTGGAGAAGCAGCGGGTTCCTTGACATGGGCGTCGCAGACCGGGCCGGCCCCTCCCGATCCCGATCGCCGGAACGGCCTGTCCGATCAGTGGACCGTGGCGCCCCCGCGCCCGCCGAGCGCCCGCACCGCCTCCGGGACCGCCAGGCCGAGCGTCGCGGCCGAGATGGCGGTGGCGACCTGGCACCAGCTGCACAGCGCCTTGTTGTCGCGCCATTCCTGCGCCGCCAGCACGCCGCATAGCGCCAGGTCGACCGCCGCCTTGCCCGCCGCGACCAGCGGCAGCGCGGGGTTCTCCCGCGCGCGGTCGGCGCCGCCCGCCGCCAGCGCCATCGCGGTCAGGCCGAAATTGACGAGCATCATCGGGCCGTCGGGCTGCTGGAGGTTCCGGTAGGCGTAATCGGACGCGTCCACCTTTTCGGCGTCCCAGATCCTGCCCGGCAGGATGTCGGGCAGCCGCTTGATCAGCCCCGTCTGGTAGGCGGTCACCGCGCCCGCGATCACCGCGCCCGCCAGGCTCAACGCGATCCCCGCGCGGCGGCGGTTCAGGTCGGGGGTGGAGTCCCCGCGCAGCTGCTCGCTGAGGTCGGTGGGGGACAGGAGCTGGACGGCCATGATCGAGGTTCCTCTGGATCGATTACGCGCGCCCTAACGCTTCGGACCGGCGGCGGGCTCCCACGCGTCGCGCTGGCGGACGAAGGGCAACCGCAGCGACGCCGCGACGCCGAGCCGGTCGCGGTAGGCCGCCACGCCGATCGGGGCCGCGTCGTGGGGCACGTCCAGGCGCAAGGTGCCGTGGAGCCGGTCCCACACCGACAACCCGCTCGACCAGTTCGACCCCGTCAGTTCGGGCCGGGCCATGTGGTGGACGCCGTGCATGCGCGGGGTGGTGAAGACCCAGGACAGCCGCCGGTCCCACCGCGCGGGCAGCCGCAGGTTGCCGTGGTGGAACAGCACCGCCAGAAAGAACCAGCCGCGCCAAGCCTCCAGCGCGCGCGGCCCCGCGCCCGACACGAGCACCTGGAACGCGCGGAAGGGCGTGGAGACGACCATGTCGACCGCGTGGAAGCGGAGCGCCGTGGACGCGTCCATGTCGAGGTCGGTATGGTGGACGAGGTGGAGCCGCCACAAGGCGGGGACCCGGTGGGTCAGCACGTGCCACACGTAGGTGGTGTAGTCCATCAGCAGGAACGCGACCGCGTCGCGCGCGAGCGGGGGCAGGGGCAACGCCTGCGCGACGCCCAGGCGCCGGCGCTCCACGGTGCGGGCGAGCGCGCGCGTGGTCGGGCCCTCGACCGCGGCCATCGCCGCCATGCTGAGCGCGCCGAGCGCGAGGTTGGCGGGAACGCGCCTGGGCCGGGGCAGCGCCCGGCGGCGGAGCGGGCGGCGGCGCTCGGCGGCGAGGATCGCCAGCGCGGCCGCGCCGACCAGCCCCGCGCCCGCGATCATCGCCGTCCGGCCCGCCTTCATCGTCCTCTCTTCCGTCCGTCGCGCAGTCGGGAACGCGAGCGCCGCCGGCGCGGACCAGATGAGCGCATGGACGGGACGATGGTTGCGGCCACGGCACCTCCGGCGGTCCGTGCCCACGATCCGGGGGCGGGCGTGCCGGAACAGCGGAGCCGACGCGTCGTTCTTGAGCGCGAGGAGTTCTGCCATGACCGACGACCGGCGCGACGAGCGCGACATCCCCGCCGAGAACGGCCGCCGCGCGCAGGTTCTGCGCAGCGGCGAGGTGCGCGGCAGCGGGGTCGGAGCGGGCGGCGGCAACCCGGGCGAGGATTTCGACGATGACGAGCATGGCGGCGACGGCGCGTCCCCGACCGGCGCCACCCCCGCGACCAAAGGCACGCCCGCGCAAGGGGCGGGCGACCGCGAGCCGGGCCCCGAGGGCCTGACCGAGTGAAGGCGGCGCGGGCCGCGCTCGCGTTGCTCCTCGCCGCGCCGACGCTGGGCGCGTGCGCGGCGAACACGACGCTCAGGACGAGCGACGCCGCGCGGATCGCGGGGCGTACCTACGTGATCACCGGCGCGTCGAGCGGCTTCGGCCGGGGGGCGGCGGTGCGCGCGGGGCGGATGGGGGCGAACGTCGTGCTGGCGGCCAGGCGCGCCGCCTTGCTCGAGGAGGTCGCGGGCGAGGTCCGCGCCGCGGGCGGGCGGGCGCTGGTCGTCCCCACCGACGTGGCCGACGCCGCGGCCGTGGAGCGGCTGGCCGAAGCGGCGACGGCGCGCTTCGGGCGGATCGACGTGTGGGTCAACAACGCGGGCGTCGGCGCGGTGGGATCGTTCGAGCGGATTCCGGTGGCCGACCAGGCGCGGATCGTCGACGTCAATCTGAAGGGTGTCGTATACGGCGCGCACGCCGCGATGCGCCGCTTCGTCGCGCAAGGGTACGGGACGCTCGTCAATGTCGGGTCGGTCGAGAGCGTCGTGCCGCTGCCGTACCAGGCGACCTACACCGCCACCAAATACGGGGTTCTGGGCCTCGCCCGCGCGCTGAACGAGGAGATGCGGCTCAAGGGCTTGGGCAAGCGCATCCGCGTGGCGACGGTGATGCCCTTCGCCGCCGACACGCCCTTCTGGACGCACGCCGCCAACTATTCGGGGCGGCGGCCGCAGATGATCCTGCTCGATCCGGCCGACAAGGTGGCCGAGGCGATCGTCTGGGCGTCGGTCCACCCGCGCGAGGAGCTGCCCGTCGGCTGGAAGGCGCAAGGGGCGGTGTCGGCGCACAACCTGTTCCCCGACCTGACGGAGAGGGTGGCGGCGGACGTCTATCACGACGCGCAGATGCGGGACGCGCCTGCGGGGTCGCCCGACACGACCGGCAACCTGTACCGCCCGGTCGAGGCGGGGCGCGCCGTCGATGGCGGGGTGCGCGCGCGGATGAAGGCGGATGAACAGGCGCGCCCGAAGCGCTGAACTATCGCGATCGGATGAGGTGGAACGCGGTCTGGCGGCCGTCCAGATAGCGGACGCGCCGTCCGTCGAAGAACGCGTCCTCCTCCGTCCGGAACCGCACGACCTGCCCGCCCCATTCGGGCACCGCTTGCGTCTGCGACAGCTCGATCGACCAGGCGGTGTTTGGCCGCAAGCGATGCGCGCCGCGCTCGCCGGGCTTCTGGTCGTCCCAGAAACCGATCGCCGCGCCCGCGCCGTGGCCGTGATGGCCGATCGGGTGCGAGTAGATCGTCGGCCTCAGGCCCGCCGCGATCGCGGTCGCGCGCGCGCGGAGCAGCAGGTCGTTGCCGGTCAGCCCCGTCCGGAATGCGGCGGTGAGCGCGTCCTGCACCCGGTTCGCGTTCGTCAGCCCGGCCTTCAGCCCCGCGGGCGCGTCGCGCTCGCCGGGTCTCAGCACATACGCCAGATGCTGCGTGTCGGTCGCCAGCCCCATGTGCAGGAGGCCGAAGTCGGTCCACAGCATGTCGCCGGGCCGGATCACCTCCGCGCCGCTCAGCTCGGCCGCCGCCCCCTGCCGGAAGATGTGGAGCGAGGGCTGGAACCAGGTCGACAGCTTCAGCCCGGCGATGCGCTCGCGGAACCACCACACCACGTCGTCGGCGGTGGTGCGGCCGGGCACGACCACCTTGTCCGACAATCCTTCGGCGATGATCGCGTGGGCGGTGCGGACGATGGCGGGATAGGCCGCGACCTCGGCGGGGATGCGCGCCTCTAGCCACCCGACCGCCAACTCCTCGCCGGACACGACGCGGGCGCGGTGCCGCCCGGGCAGCGCGGCGAGCAGCGCCTCGCGCTGGCTGTGCGTCAGTCCGTCGCCGAACGCGGTCGCGGCCGACACGTTCAGCGCGATCTTCTTCGGGTCGCGCTCGGCGATCAGCTCGGCGAGCCTGCGCCACTGATCGGGCTGCGTCTCCGGCGTCCAGGCGGGGGCGAACAGCCCGCCGAGCCCATAGCGGCTGACGGTCAGCCGCTCGACCGGCCTGCCCGCCCCCGGATCGTGGAAGACGAGGATCGTCCGCCTGCGCGCGTGCATGCTTTCCGCGTCGAGCATGGTCAGCACGACCGGGTCCTCGCCGTACTCGCGCGCGACGAGCACCCACAGGTCGACGTCCTGCTCGCGCATGAGCCGGGGGACGATCGTGTCGAGACGTTCGGCGAGCCAGGCGTCCCGCATCCGCGCCTGCTCGCGCAGCGGCGCGACGGGGGGCAGGGCAGGGGACGGCGTCTCGCCGTCGCCGGCGCGGACCTGCGCCGCGGCAGGCTGCGCGGCCAGCACGGCCAACGCCGCCACGGACCTCCAGATGTTCGGCATCGCTCCGCTCCCCTCGTTCCGAACCGCCGGTCTAGGCGAGTTCGGGCGCGGGGCGAAGCGGATCAGCGCGGGAGCAGCCGCGGCAGTTCGGGGAGCAGCTCGTTCGCCAGGAAGCCGACCGGCCCGACGGTGCCCGCCAGGATCCGCCCCGCCTCGCCGTGGAGCCATACGCCCCAGCAGGTCGCCTCGAACGCGGGCAGCCCGCGCGCGAGCAGCCCGCCGATCGCGCCCGCCAGCACGTCGCCCGACCCGCCCGTCGCCAGCCCGATCCCGCCGCCGGGGTAGCGCACCAGTCGGCCGTCGGGCGCGGCGATCAAGGTGGACGTGCCCTTCAGCGCCACCGCGGCGCCGAACCTGGCCGCGACGGCCAGCGCGCGGCCCTCGGGGTCGGCCTTGATCGCGGCGGCGTCGCAGTCGCACAGTTCCGCCATCTCGCCGCCGTGCGGGGTCAGCACCAGCCGGTCGCGGTATCCCGCCAGCATGTCGGCCAGCGCCCCCGACGCGGCGCAGACCGCGGCGTCCAGCACCAGCGACACGCCCTCGCGCCGGGTTCCCGCGACCGCCTGGACCAGCCGCCCGGCCGCGCCGCGGTCCATCATGCCCGGGCCGACCACCGCCGCGTCCGTATGATCCAGCGCGGCGTGGAGCGGCGAGTCCGGCCCGACCACGGGCTCGCCCGACTCGTCCTCCGCCAGCGCGATCACCCCGGCTTCGGGGAACAGGACCCCCAGCATCAGCGCGGCCGACGGCACCGTCGCCAGCAGCGACTTGCCCGCGCCCACGCGGAACGCGGCCTCCGCGGTCAGCCGCAGCGCGCCGGGCACCTGGCGGCACCCGCCGATGGAGAGCACGCGGCCGCGGCTGTTCTTGTCGGTGTCGCCGCCGTCGTCGACCGGAAACGGGTTGGCCGCGCGCCAGGCGGCGTCGAGCTCGGTGACGCTCACGCCGTCACCCCCGCCACGCGGTCGGGCGCGTCCGTCACCGCGACGGGGCTGTCCTCGACCGGCGCGCTTTCGTTGTAGCGCGAAAGCACCAGCCCGCCGCCCCGACCGTGCGCGGGATCGTGGCGGTATTCCGTCACCGAACAGTTGGCGACGTCGCCCGCGCGGTCGATGGCCAGGATCTCCTCCTCGGTCAGCCCCTCGATGACGTAGCGCAGGCACAGCACCACGACCTGATGCGCGACGATCATCACGCGCCGGCCGGGATGGTGGAGCGCCACCGTGTCCATCACCGAGCGCAGCCGAAAGATCACGTCGCACCAGCTCTCGCCGCCGGGCGGGCGGTGGTAGAACTTGCCGAGCAGCCGCCGGAACGCCGCCTGCTCGGGCGCCAGCTCCTTGATGCCCGACGCGGTCAGCCCGTCGAGCACCCCGAACTCCTTCTCGCGCAGCCGCTCGTCGACGCAGATCGGCTCGCCGGCGGGGCAGCCGCCCGCTTGCGCGAACAGCCGCGCGGTCTCGCGCGCGCGCAGATAGGGGGAGGCGAGCAGCACGTCGGGCCGCCCGTCGGCCTCGCGGCCCTCGAACCAGCGGCCGAGCGCGGTCGCCTGTTGCTCGCCGCGCGGGGACAACGGCACGTCGACGTCGCGCGCCGTCAGCTCGATCCGGTGCGCGCCCGCCGCGTCGGCGGCCATCCGCGCGATGTTGCCCGCGCTCTCGCCGTGGCGGACGATCCAGAGGATGGCGGGCCACCGTTGCGGGACGGTTTGGGTCACGCGGGGGAACCCGTCCATACCATCGTCATGCCCGTCACCCGTCGTCTCCCCGATCAGCC
>CAXTFF010000031.1:0-1865 GCA_964243325.1 uncultured Sphingomonas sp. | reverse complement strand
CGTGACCCGATCGAAAGACCAGTCCGGCGCGTGGCTCGTCCCGTGACGCACCCAAGGCTCCGCTAGGCCAGCTGCGACGGCCCAAGCCACCGCGACGGTCAGGAAGGCGGCGAAGGCGCCGACCGTCGGGCCGGCACCTCGTTCCTGCGAGATCCTCAGGACGATCGCCGCGCGGCCCGCCTCCCGGCTGCGCGCCTGCGGCGGGTCGAAGGCGGCGCGCCCGGCCGCGCGGGGCGGGCGGGACGTCGCGTCAGGCGGTCCGGACGACCAGCAGCGCGGTCGCCGCGATCCGGTCCACGCGGGCGTAGGCGGGCGCGTCCAGCTCCTCGCCGAAGATGTCGGGATCGAGCTCGCGGTAGCCCCAGGCGAAGCGGTCCGGGTCGAGCCGCGCCTGGAGCTCGCGCAGCAGCGGGTCCTCGCCGTCCACGATCGACACGCCCGTATGCATGACCAGCCGCCCGCCCGGCGCCAGCAGCTCGACCGCCGCCAGCACCCAGTCGAGCGCGACGCCCGCCCCGAACAGCGCGCCGCCGTCGCGGTACAGCCGCCCGCCCTCGTCCATCATGAAGGGCGGGTGCGTGACGACCAGGTCGAACGGGCCGTCCAGCTCGGCCGGGCTGCTCGCCTGCGCCTCATGGTGGTCGAGCCCGGCGAGATCGGCGTTGATCCCCGCCAGCCGCAGCGCCGCCGGGTTCACGTCGGCGAGCGTCAGCGCCGCGCCGGGCGCGGCCCGCGCGGCGGTGATCCCGCCCACGCCCGCGCCCGCGCCGTAATCCAGGATGCGCATCCCCGGCCGCGGTGCGCCCATCTCCGCGCCGATCAGCTCGGCGAAGCGGTGGCTGTCGGGCCCCAGGAACACCGCGTCGCGGCCGTCGGTCGGATAGGCGGAATGCAGGAACAGCGTTCCCTGGACGCTCGACACGCGCACCGTCGCCCGGAACAGCCCGTCGCCGGCCGGCTCCACCGCGCCCGCCGCCATCAGCAGCGCGAACGCCCCGGCCCCGACCGCGCGCGGCGAAAAGGGCAGGCTCCAGCCCAGCGCATCCCGCACGTCCCGCGCCTGCCGCCGGTCCGCCCGCGCCACCACGCGCGCATGGCTGGCCGGGGTGGTGGTGACGAAGCGGTAGCCGTTGCCGTCCAGATGCCGGAGCAGCGCGAGCAGCGCGTCGCGCCGCCCGTCCGCCCCGTTGGACCGTTCCGTCACGTCGTCGATCGTCGAACTCATCGGCAGGCCATCGCTCCGGGCGTGTGAACGCGCTCAACCGACCGGGCCGGGCCGTGTTCCGTCCCCCGCACGGGCGCTTGCCCCGACCCCCGCCCGGCGCTTAGGGACGCCGCGACGAGCTTCGAGAGGACCTGCCATGCGCATCATCGACCACCACGTCGCAGGCGGCGGCCTCGCTCCGGCGACGCGGTTCGGCGACGTGTTCGACCCCAATCTCGGCGAGGTGCAGGCGCGCGTGCCGCTGGGCGACGCGGCCGTGCTGGAGGCGGCGGTGCAGGCCGCTCTCAAGGCGCAACCCGCCTGGGCGGCGACCAACCCGCAGCGCCGGGCGCGCGTGATGTTCCGCTTCAAGGAGCTGGTCGAGGCCGACATCGACGCGCTCGCCCACACCCTGTCCATCGAGCACGGCAAGGTGCTGGCGGACTCCAAGGGCGACATCCAGCGCGGGCTGGAGGTGATCGAGTTCGCCTGCGGCATCCCGCATGTCCTCAAGGGCGAATACACCCAAGGCGCGGGGCCGGGCATCGACGTGTATTCGATCCGCACCCCGCTCGGGATCGGGGCGGGGATCACGCCGTTCAACTTTCCCGCCATGATCCCGATGTGGATGTTCGGCGTCGCGATCGCGGTCGGCAACGCG
>CAXTFF010000030.1:8797-12714 GCA_964243325.1 uncultured Sphingomonas sp. | reverse complement strand
CGTTCGGGCGCGATCGGCGGCGCGTTCCTCGACCCCACCGAGCCGGAGCCGCTGCCGCCCGGGCACCCGCTTTGGACCGCCCCGAACTGCATCGTGACGATGCACCTGTCCGGCCGCAGCCAGACCAAGATGTTCCAGCGCGCGGGCGAGCTGTTCCTCCGCAATCTCGACGCCTATCGCGCGGGGCGGCCGATGAAGAACGTGGCGGATCTGGACGCGGGGTACTAGACGGCTCCGCGAACCGGAGTGAACGCCATGCCCGTCCCCTGGGCCCCCGACAGCTGGACGCAGGCCGAGGCCCGCCAGCTTCCGACCTATCCCGACTCCGCCGCGCTCGATGCGGCGACCGAGCGCTTGCGCGCCTCTCCGCCGCTCGTGTTCGCAGGCGAAGCGCGCAATCTGACCGCCGACCTCGCCCGCGTCGAGCGGGGGGAGGCGTTCCTGCTGCAAGGAGGGGATTGCGCGGAGAGCTTCGCCGAGTTCCATCCCGACAACATCCGCGACACGTTCCGCGTCATCCTGCAGATGGCGGTCGTCCTGACCTTCGCCTCCAAGCTGCCCGTGGTGAAGCTGGGGCGCATGGCGGGGCAGTTCGCCAAACCGCGCTCCGCGCCGACGGAGGTCGTGGGCGGCGTCGCGATGCCGTCCTACCGCGGCGACAACGTCAACGACATCGCCCCCACGCTCGCCGCCCGCGCGCCCGACCCCGAGCGGATGATCCGCGCGTACTACCAATCCGCCGCCACGCTCAACCTGCTGCGCGCGTTCGCGGGCGGCGGGTACGCCAACCTGCATCAGGTCCACCGCTGGACGCACGACTTCCTGGGCGCGAGCCCGTGGGGCCGTAAGTACCGCGAGACCGCCGACCGCATCGGCGAGGCGCTCGAGTTCATGCGCGCCTGCGGCATCGACCCCGAGATCGTACCTCAGCTCGCGCAGACGCAGTTCTACACCAGCCACGAGGCGCTGCTGCTGCCCTTTGAGCAGGCGATGACCCGGCGCGATTCGCTCACGAACGACTGGTACGACACGTCCGCGCATTTCCTGTGGATCGGCGACCGCACCCGGTTCGAGGGATCGGCGCATGTCGAGTTCCTGCGCGGCGTCGGCAATCCGCTCGGCGTCAAATGCGGTCCCTCGCTCGATCCGGAGATGCTGCTGCGCCTGCTGGACACGCTGAACCCGGCGCGTACGCCCGGCCGGATCACGCTCATCGCCCGTTACGGCCACTTGCACGTCGAGCAGCACCTTCCCCGCCTGATCCGCGCCGTCGCCCGCGCGGGCCACCCCGTCGTCTGGTCGTGCGACCCCATGCACGGCAACACGATTCAGTCGGCCAGCGGCTACAAGACGCGCCCGTTCGACCGCATCCTGGCCGAGGTCCGCGCGTTCTTCGCCGTCCACCGGGCAGAGGGCACCCATGCGGGCGGCATCCATGCGGAGATGACGGGCAGGAACGTCACCGAATGCACGGGCGGCGCGGTCGACGTGACCGACCAGTCGCTCGCCGACCGCTACCACACCCACTGCGACCCGCGGCTGAATGCGGGGCAGTCGCTGGAGTTGGCGTTCCTGCTGGCTGAGATGCTGAACGCGGAGATGGCGGAGCGGCGCAAGGCCGCGGCCTGACACCCCGCCCTTGACGAGCGAGCGCCCGCCCCGTATCCGCGCGGCTCCGCATGGCCCCTTCGTCTAGCGGTTAGGACGTCGCCCTCTCACGGCGAAAGCACGAGTTCGATTCTCGTAGGGGTCACCAGCAAGCCGGAAAACATGCGGGGCATGTTTTCCGCACGCTGGTGACGGGAGCGCAAGCGACCTCACCACCGCGCAACTGCGGCGCGAGCAGCGAAGCAGCTTGCACCAGCAGCAAGCGCGGCCGGCGGGCCATCGGGCCGACCGACGGCGCGGCTTCGCCGCGACGCCCTTTCCGCCTACCACCCCCGCAAAATAGCCGTTCATCCCAGCGCAGGGTACGCTAAGGCACAGGCACGGCGGCAATCGCGAACGGGGTCATGGTGCAATGAAGTCGATGGAGGGCCGCGTCGCCCTGTTCCTGGCCACGGCGTCGATCGCCGCGCCCGCGGCCGCGCAGGACCTGCCCGCCCCCGCGCCGCCGTCGATCCCCGCGCCGCTCGCGCCTGCGATCGCGGCGCCCCTCCCGACGCTCACCGACCGGCAGGCCGCGGAGCTCGCCGACCTGCTCGCCAAGGATACGGTCGCACAGGGGTTGGGCAACGCCGTCGCCGCCCCGACCGGCGACGCGCTCGTCCGCGCCGCGCTCGACCACGCCCACGCGGTCCATGCCGGCCGCCTCGATGCGGGCAATTTCCAGAAGAGCTGGGGTATCAAACCGCAGCCCTACGATCCCGTCCCCGCCTTCGCCGACGCGGTCGCGCGCGACCGGATCGCGGCCTGGTTCGCCTCGCTCCCGCCGCCCTATGCGGGCTACGACGCGCTCGCCGCGGGCCTCGCCCGCTACCGCGCGATCGCCGCCGCGGGCGGCTGGCCGACGCTGGCGACCGCCCCCGCCTACGGCGCGAGCGGCCCGGCGGTCGCGGCCCTGCGCCGCCGGCTCGCCGCCGAGGACCCGCAGGTGGCCGCCACGGGCGACCGTTTCGACGCTCCTCTCCTCGACGCGGTGCG
This sequence comes from uncultured Sphingomonas sp., assembly GCA_964243325.1. Lineage (GTDB taxonomy): Bacteria > Pseudomonadota > Alphaproteobacteria > Sphingomonadales > Sphingomonadaceae > Sphingomonas. Next base: position 10,071 of record CAXTFF010000030.1, on the reverse strand, counting down.
CCGCGCGCAGCGGCGCTACGGGCTGAACCCGGAGGGCCGGGTCGGCGCGCAGACGCTCGTCGCCCTGAACGTGCCCGTGGACGCGCGCATCCGCCAGATCACGGCGAACATGGAACGCTGGCGCTGGCTCCCCGCCCGGCTGGAGCGCAACCGCGTCCAGGTGAACATCGCCGCCGCGGTGCTGACCGTGTTCGACGGCGACGCGCCCGTCATGTCGATGAAGGCGGTCACCGGCCGGCCGGCGAACGAGACGCCGATGCTGGTGTCGAGCATCCATTCGGTCGTGCTCAACCCGCCCTGGAACGTCCCCATCTCCATCGCGCAGGGCGAGCTGTGGCCCAAGGAGCGCGCGAGCCCGGGCTATCTGAAGCGCAACGGATTCCACGTCGCGGAGGGCGGGCGGCTCCAGCAATCCTCCGAACGGAGCGCGCTCGGGCGCTACAAGTTCGATTTCGCCAACGACTTCTCCGTGTATCTTCACGACACGCCCGCGCAGGCGACCTTTTCGCGCTTCGACCGGCTGGCGAGCCACGGCTGCGTCCGGCTGGAGAAGCCCGCCGAGCTGGCCAAGCTGCTCATGAAGACCACGCCGGAGTGGCAGCCCGACGCGATCGACGCGACCGTGGCCAAGGGCAAGACGGTACGCGCGAAGCTGGCCGACCCGGTCGCGGTGTACCTGCTCTATTGGACGGCGTTCGCGACCGCGAACGGCCAGGTCGGCTTCCGCGCCGACCCGTACGGCTGGGACGAGACGCTGGCGAGCAAGGTCGAGGCGCGGTCGGCGCAACGCCAGCTCGCGGCCAAGTGAAGGACATGACCATGAACCACGCCACCCGACGCTTCCTGCTTCCCGCCGCCGCGGCCCTGTCGCTGGCGGGCTTGTCCGCCTGCTCGCGTTCCGAGCCGGAACCGGCCGTGACCGAGAACGCCGTCGCCGACTCGGCTCCGCCCGCTCCCGCCGAGGTTCCGGTCACCGAAAACGCCAGGCCTGCCGCCGAGCCGACGGCCGAGGCGAACGCCGCCGCCGCCGAGCTCCCGCCCGAGGCCGCCGCCGCGCCCGACGAGCAGATGCTCGACGACGCGTCGGCCACCGGCATGACCGCGCGCGCGGCGCGCGGCGAGGAGGACGCGCCGACCGCCAACGTCCAGGAATAGCGCCGCCGTGGGCAAGCGGTGGTGGGAAGCGGGGGTCGTGTACCAGGTCTATCCGCGCTCGTTCCAGGACTCGGACGGCGACGGGGTGGGCGACCTGCCAGGCATCACCCGGCGCCTCG
>CAXTFF010000030.1:0-8787 GCA_964243325.1 uncultured Sphingomonas sp. | reverse complement strand
ATCCTGGCGCGGCTCGACCACATCGCGGTTTTGGGCGTCGACGCGATCTGGCTGTCGCCGATCTTTCCGTCGCCGATGGTCGATTTCGGGTACGACGTGGCCGATTACCAGGGCGTCGATCCGTTGTTCGGCACGCTCGCCGACCTCGACGCGCTGATCGCGGCGGCGCACGCGCGGGGCTTGAAGCTGCTGCTCGATTTCGTGCCAAACCACAGCTCGGACCGGCATCCCTGGTTCGTCGACAGCCGCTCATCGCGCGCGAACCCCAAGCGCGACTGGTATATCTGGCGCGACCCCGCCCCGGGGGGCGGTCCGCCCAACAACTGGATGAGCGATTTCGGCGGATCGGCCTGGGAGTACGACCCCGCGACCGGCCAGTATTACTACCACGCTTTTCTCAAGCAGCAGCCGGACCTGAACTGGCGCAACCCGGACGTCCGCAGCGCGATGATGGACGTCCTGCGCTTCTGGCTCGACCGCGGCGTGGACGGGTTCCGGATCGACGTGTTGTGGCACATTCTCAAGGCTCCCGACTTCCCCGACAATCCGGTCAACCCCGACTACACCCCCGAGATGGGCGAGAAGTTCGCGGTGCTCCAGACCCACTCGACCGACCAGCCGGGCATCCACGACATCGTCGCCGAGATGCGCGCGCTCGCCGACGGCTACGACGGCGGCGACGAGCGCGTGCTGATCGGCGAGGTCTGCCTCCCGCTGCCGCGTATGATCGCCTATTACGGCGAAGGTGGAGACGGCATCCACCTTCCTTTCAACTTCGAGCTGGTCGAGTCCGCCTGGGACGCGCGCGCGATCGCCCGCTTCATCGACGCGTACGAGGCCGCGCTGCCGCCGGGCGGCTGGCCCAACTGGGTGCTGGGCAGCCACGACGCGCCGCGCGTCGCGGGCAAGCTGGGCGAGCGCCAAGCGCGCGTGGCGGCGATGCTGCTACTGACGCTCCGGGGCACGCCCACCATGTACCAGGGAGACGAGATCGGCATCGGCTGGGTGGATATCCCACCCGGTGCCTTGCGCGACCCTCGCGAGCTGCGCGAGCCGGGACTGGGGCTAGGCCGCGACCCCGCGCGCACGCCGATGGCCTGGGACGGATCGGCGAACGGCGGCTTCACTACAGGCGAGCCCTGGCTGCCGCTCCATACCGACTGGCTTACGCGCAACGTCGCCGCGCAAATTGCCGACCCCGCGTCCATGCTGACCCTGTACCGTCGCCTGCTCGCCCTGCGCCGAGCGCACCCGGCGCTCGCGACGGGCGATTACCAGGCCGTCGAGGCGGACGGCGACGTCCTCGCCTATCGCCGAATCGGCGGCGGCGTGGAATGGCTCGTGCTCCTCAATTTCAGAGCCGATCCGCAGCCCGCGCCCGTGATCGCCGTGGGCTTCGCGCCCGTGCTCTCGACGCTCCCCGGCGAGCCGCCGAGCGCCCCCGCCCACTTGCGGCCGAACGAAGGGCTTCTACTGATCCGCCGCTGAAGGGGACCGTTCCATGCGCGTGGCGATGCTGAGCTCGATATCCTGGCGCACGCCCCCGCGCGGCTACGGCCCGTGGGAACTCGTGACCAGCCTCCTGACCGAGGCGCTGGTCGCGCGCGGCGTCGAGGTGACGCTCTTCGCCACCGCCGACTCGCACACGGCGGGCATGCTCGCGGCGGTCGCGCCGCGCGGCTATTCGGAGGACGGGACGCTCGACGCCAAGGTCTGGGAGATCCAGCACATCGCCCACGCCTTCGAGCGCGCGGGCGAGTTCGACGTCATCCACAACCAGGCCGACTTCGTGCCGCTCGCATTCTCGCGGCTGGTCGATACGCCCGTCGTGACCACCATCCACGGCTTCTCGTCGGAGCGCATCCTGCCCGTCTATCGCCGCTACGACGACCGGGTGGCGTACGTGTCGATCAGCGACGCCGACCGGCATCCAGACCTGACCTACGCCGCGACGATCCATCACGGCATCGCGCTGGACGACTTTCCGTTCGACCCCGTCGGCGGCCCCGACCTGCTGTTCTTCGGCCGCATCCACCCGGATAAAGGCGCGGGCGAAGCGGTGCGCGCCGCGCGCGCGACCGGCCACGAGCTGCGGATCGCGGGCCTGATCCAGGACCGGGGCTATCACGACCGCGAGGTCGCGCCGTACTTGGACGACCGTACCCGCTATCTGGGCGTCGTCGCCGCGGCCGACCGCGCGCGTACGCTCGGCTCGGCCAGGGCGCTCCTCCACCTGATCGGCTTCGACGAGCCCTTCGGCTTGTCGGTGATCGAGGCGCTCGCCTGCGGCACGCCCGTCATCGCCTATGCGCGCGGCTCGATGCCCGAACTGATCGAGGACGGCGTCACCGGCTTTCTCGTGCGCGACCTGGACGAGGCGGTCGCCGCGATCGGCCGGGTCGGCGGGATCGACCGCGCCGCCTGCCGCCGCGCGGCCGAGCGGCGCTTCTCGGTCGACCGCATGGCCGACGAATATCTGGCGCTCTACCGCGACCTATGCGCGCCCTGAACCCGTCGCGATCACGCGTCCGGCCACGACCGCCACGCGCGGCGCGGTCGCCAGCTTGAACCCGGGCCGGTCGAGGCGGCGGCCGCTCGCCGCGTCGAAACGGTAGCCGTGCCACGGACACCGCACCGCGCCGTCCATCACCGCCGAGCCGTCCAGCGGACCGAGCCAATGCGGGCACACCGTCGAATGCGCGACGAACGACCCGTCGATTTCGATCAGCCGGAACGGTCGCGCCGCCATCTCGAACGCAAGGGGCAGCCGCGCGCGCACCGCCGCCTCCTCGCCCAGGTCGACCGTCGCGGGCGCGTCCGTTGCGGGACGCGGCGCGGACAGCATCCGCTCGCGCGTCCGCATCATCGCCTCGTCCTCGTCCCACAGCCGTTCATACGCGCGGGCATAAGCGGCCCCTATCGCCGCCAGCCGCTCGGGACGCGTCTCGGGAATGTGGAATTCGACCGCGACGTCGGTCACGTGCGGCTCGACCGGCGCGAGCGCGACGCGGATCTCGGTTCCCGCGCCCGTTCCCTCCAGCGTGGTGGAGACGTAGCGGTCGCCCTCGCGGTCGGCCCTGAGCTCGATCACCTGCGCGTCCCCGCCCGCGAGCACCAGCCGCGCGCGCCAGCCCCATGCGCCCCGGTCCAGCAGCGCGCACGCGGCGAAGCTGCCGTCGTGGAGGTGCGCCAGATGCTCCCAATCGTGCACGTTCTCCCAGATGCGCGCCAGCGACGCGCCGACCTGTCGGCGATAGCTGCCCGCGAGCGCGAGCGTGGGTCCGGTGCGGCTGCTCATGGGTTGCGGATATAGACCATGTCGGCACGAAGGGGAGCGCGATGAGCGGCGAGTGGGTGATCGGAGTGATCGGCGGATCGGGCCTCTACGCGATCGATGCGCTGGAGGAGGCGGCGACGCTGGCGGTCGCCGGCCCGTTCGGCGAACCCTCGGACATGCTGACGACCGGCCGCATCGGCCATGTCCGCTTCGTCTTCCTGCCCCGCCACGGCCGCGGCCACCGCCTGCCGCCCGGCGCGGTGAACGCGCGCGCCAACATCGACGCGTTGAAGCGCGCGGGCTGCACCGACGTCCTCGCGATCTCGTCGGTGGGCTCGCTGCAGGAGGAGCTGGAGCCCGGCCGCTTCGTGATGGTGGACCAGTTCATCGACCGCACCGTGTCGCGCCCGTCCAGCTTCTTCGGCCCGGGCCTCGTCGCGCACGTCTCGATGGCGGAGCCCGTGTGTCCGCGCCTGTCCAGCTTCGCCGCCGCCGCCGCGGTCGCGGCCGGCGCGCCCGTCGCGGAGGGCGGGACGTACCTGGCGATGGAGGGGCCGCAATTCTCCTCCCGCGCCGAATCGGCGCTTTACCGCCAGTGGGGCTGCGACGTGATCGGCATGACGGCGATGCCCGAAGCCAAGCTCGCGCGCGAGGCGGAGCTGCCTTACGCGCTCGTCGGAATGGTCACCGACTACGACTGCTGGCGCGCCGACACGGCACCGGTCGAGGTCGCCGACGTGATCCGCCGCCTGGGCAGCAACGCGGGCATCGCGCGGTGCTTGATCGAGGAGTTCGCGCGGCTGCTCCCGCCCGAACGGTCCGCCTCGCCGACCGACACGGTGCTCGACCACGCGCTGATCACCGATCCGGCGCACCGCGACCCCGCCCTGCTCGCGACGCTGGACGCGGTGGCGGGCCGTGTCCTGCGCTAGCCGCCGCAGCTCGCGCCGCCCAGCACGCAGAAGCGCGCGCAATGCGGATGGTTCAGCGCCACGGGGCGCGTCGCTCCGCTAAGCGTCGGGCCGAGGTCGAAGCCGGGATCGTAGGGCAGCAACGTGCAGGCCGCGACGCTGGGCGCCGCCTCCCCGCGCCGCTTCACGACCATCCGGCTCGACGCGCACATGACCGAGCCGGGGGAGAGCCCCAGCACCGACCAGCAGCCCTCGCTGATCTCGGGCACGTCGGCGGTTCCGTCCATCTCGGGAAACAGCACCAGCGCGCCCGGATCGGCGGCGTCGACCGGCAGCGCCAGCTCGGCGAACAGCCGCGCATACGCCACCCGCGCATCGCCCTCGACTTCGCCCGGCAGCGCGCGCCCGGCGACCGCGATGCGGAAACCCTCGCGCGCCAGCCAGCGCAGCCCGTCGGTGGCGACGGCCCAGGTACCCGCCCCGCGCTCCGCCTCGTGGATGGCGCGGCTATGGTGGTCGAGGCTGACGCGCATCGTCAGCCGCCCGCCCGCCTCCGCCCGCAACGCGACCAGCTCGCGCTCGAACCGCCGCATCGGACGCATCGCGTTGGTGAGCACCAGCACCTCGAACCCGCGCCGCAGCGTGCCCTGCAGGATCGGGATCATCTCGCGGTTCATGAACGGCTCGCCGCCGGTGAAGCCGATCTCGCGCACGGGCAGGCCTTCACGCGCGATCTCGTCCAGATAGCCCGCGACCTCGACGGCGGAGAGATAGACCAGCGCGTCGTTGCGCGGCGAGCTCTCGATATAGCAGCTGGCGCACGCCAGGTTGCAGAGCGTCCCCGTGTTGAACCAGAGCGTCGTCAACCCCCGCATCGATACGATTGCGCGCGGCTCGCCCTTGGCGGTCGGCAGCAAAGCGCGGAACTTGGCCCCATCGAGCGGCCCCCGCTCGGCGCGGACAGAGGGCGAGACGGGTGCGATCGGAAGGCTGGCCACGGCACCGATATAGCGGTCCCCGGACCGGCGCACCATCCGCGCCCTTTCGCTCGCGGGTCGTACGACCTACGCGGAGTTGGTGTCATCGCCACCCCGTCTCCGTCGCATCCTCCTGACAGGAGCGTCGGGGCTGATAGGGGGCGAGCTGGCCGGGCGGCTGGCGGGTCGCGGCCACCGCGTCACCGGGCTGGGCAACCGGGTGCGCGAAGTCCGCCGCAACGACGGCGCGGCGTTGCCCGTCACGCATTGGCCCGAGCACCGGACGGAATCGGTCGCGCTCATCGGCGGCGACGTGACGCGACCGATGTTCGGGCTCGACGACGCGACCGCGCGCGCGGTGTCAGCCGATCACGACCTCCTGATCCACTGCGCCGCCGCCACCGCGTTCGGCGCGGACGAGGCCGTCCACCGCGCGGTCAACATCGACGGCACGCGCCGTGCGGCGGAACTCGCCGAGCTCGGCGCCATGGCGATGCTCCATGTCAGCACCGCTTATGTCTGCGGCGCGCAGAGCGGCCCGGTGGCCGAGAGCGAGCCGGTCGGCCCCGTCCGCAACGGGTACGAGGCGAGCAAGCGCGAGGCCGAAGCCGTCGTGCGCCGATCGGGCGTCCGCGCGGCGATCGCGCGGCCGAGCATCGTCGTCGGCGACTGGACGAGCGGCGCGATCCGCGATTTCGACACCTTCCACCTGCTCTTCCGCCTGCTCGCGCTCGGCCGCATCCGCGCGGTGCCTGCGCTCGCCGACGCCACGCTCGATTTCGTGCCGATCGATCACGTCGCGGGCGGCCTGGTCGATCTCGCCGAACGGATCGGGGAAGCGGCGGGCGGGACGTTCCACCTCGTCTCGGGCGCCCCCGTCCCGGTCACGTCGTTCCGCGACGCGATCGCCGCTTGGCCGGGCTTCCGCGCGCCGGAGCTGGTCGAGCCTGAGCGGTTCGACCCCGCCGCGCTTCCCGCGTCGGAACGCCGGCTCCACGCGCGCGCCTTCGCGCCCTACGCCGATTATTTCCGGCACGATCCGCGCTTCTTGGACGACCGCGCGCGCACCTTCACCGGCCGGACCTGCCCGCCGACCGACGCCGCGTTCCTCCACCGGCTGATCGCGCACGCCGTCGCCGCCGGGTTCGTCGAGCACGCGTGACAGCGCCGCACCGGGCGCGCTATCCCGCCCCATGCTCCGCGTCGCCATCTTCGCGCGTCATCCCACCCCGGGGCAGGCGAAGACGCGGCTGATCCCCGCGCTCGGGGACCAGGGCGCAGCCGCGCTCCACCGTCTACTCGTCGGGCGTACGCTGGCGGCGGCGCGCGCGTCGGGACTGCCGTTCGAGGTCCGCACGACCGGCGGGGACGAAAGGTGGCTCGGCCCGGTCGCCGCCGTCGACCAGGGCGAGGGCGATCTGGGCGCGCGGCTGGCGCGCGCGGGGCCGCCCTATCCTACCCTGTTCATCGGAGCCGACGCGCCCGACCTGACCGGCGACCACCTCCGCGCCGCCGCCGCCGCGCTCCAGGAAAGTGACGCCGCGATCGGCCCGGCGGAGGACGGCGGCTACTGGCTGCTCGGCCTGGCGCGCGCCGTGTCCGGCGTGTTCGGCGGCGTCGATTGGGGCACGGACGCGGTGTTCGCGCAGACGATCGACCGCTTGGCCAAGGCCGGGATCGACCCCGTCATCCTCCCCACGCTTGCCGACTGCGACCGGCCCGAGGACCTAGCGCGCTGGCCGGACCTGACCCGGTGACCGCCGTCGCGCTCGTCATCCCGACGCTCGACGAGGCGACCACGCTCCCCCGCCTCGCGCGCCTGCTCGCCGCGCTCGACCCCGCGCCCGCCGAAGTGATCGTGGTCGACGGCGGCAGCGCCGACGGCACCCCCGGGCTGGCCCGCGAACTCGGCCTGCGCGTGGTCGAGCACGCCCCCGCCGGCCGCGGCGCGCAGGTCAACCGCGGGGTGGCCGAGGCGTCGAGCCCGCTCGTCTGCGTGCTCCACGCCGACACGCTGCCCCCCGACGATCTCGTCGCGGTCGTCCGCCGCGCGCTCGCCGACCCGCGCACCGCGCTCGGCGGCTTCACCCCGCTGCTGAGCGGCCCCGACAAGGTCCGGTGGGCGACCTCGTTCCACAATTGGATCAAGACCTGGTACGCGCCGCTGCTGTTCCGCCCGCACCTGTTCCTGCGCGGCGTCCGGCTGCTGTTCGGCGATCATGCCATGTTCTTCCGCCGCGACCAGTTCCTTGCTGTCGGCGGCTGCGACCCCGGCATGGTGGTGATGGAGGAAGCGGACCTTTGCGTGAAGATGGCGCGCTTCGGCCGCATCCGCTTGGTCAACCGCGTGATCGTGACGTCGGACCGCCGCGTCGCCGCCTGGGGAGAGTGGAAGGCGAACCGCATCTATCTCCAGGTCGGCCTGCGCTGGGCTTTCGGGCTTCGGCGGCGGCTGGGCGACGGCTACCCGCACATACGTTGAGGCGAGCGCTGACGGGGAACCACGCTCCGCGCCAAGCGGTTATTCGGCCGAGCTATTCTGCCGAAGGAGCCTTCCATGCCCGACACCGACACCAGCCGCCGCTCCTTCGTCGCGGGTGCCGCGCTCGCCGGAGCCGCGGCCGCCGCCCCGGCGATCGCCCAGGAGCCCAAGGCGCCGGGCGCGCCCACCGCGCCGCGCGCCGCCGCCTATCCCAAGCCGCCCTTCCCCAACCAGCGCCAGCCCTGGCCCGGCCTCGCCTCCAAGATGTCGCCCCGCCCGGACCACGGCGAGACCAGCTACCGCGGCTCGGGCCGCTTGGGCGGCAAGCGCGCGCTCATCACCGGCGGCGATAGCGGCATCGGCCGCGCCGCCGCGATCGCCTACGCCCGCGAGGGCGCGGACGTCGCGATCAACTACCTTCCCGCCGAGGAGCCCGACGCGCGCGAGGTGGTGCAACTGATCGAGGCAGCGGGCCGCAAGGCGGTCGCGATCCCCGGCGATCTGCGCGAGGAGGCGTTCTGCCGCAAGCTCGTGGCGCAGGCCGCGCGCGAGCTCGGCGGGCTCGACATCCTGGTCAACAACGCCGCGCGCCAGCAGACCAAGCCCTCGATCGACGCCATCTCGTCGGCCGATTTCGACGCCACCATCAAGACCAACGTCTACGCGCCCTTCTGGCTGACCAAGGCGGCGCTCGCGCTGATGGGGCCGGGCGCGGTGATCGTGAACACTTCGTCCGAACAGGCGGGTGATCCGTCGGAGGATCTGGTGGATTACGCCATGACCCGCGCGGCCGTGCTGAACTTCACCAAGTCGATGGCCAAGCAGCTCGCCCCGCGCGGCATCCGCGTCAACGCGGTCGCACCCGGCCCGTTCTGGACGCCGCTTCAGGTCTCGGGCGGCGCGTCGCCCGAAAAGCTCGTCAAGTTCGGCAGCCAGGCCCCGCTCGGCCGCCCCGGCCAGCCCGCCGAGATCGCGGGACTGTATGTGGCGGCGGCCGACCCGGCGCTCAGCTTCTCGACCGGCCAGATCTTCGGCGCGACCGGCGGCGGCGGCCAGCCCGCCTGACCGCCGCTCAGGCCGGGATCTCGTCGATCCCGGCCGTGTTGGCGGCCGCCACGCCGTTCTCGCGGTGGCGCCGGT
>CAXTFF010000029.1:0-12806 GCA_964243325.1 uncultured Sphingomonas sp. | reverse complement strand
GGGTGATCGTGACGCCGGGCGCGGTGCAGGGCGTCAGCACGGTCGGCGCGGGGGTCAGCGAGCACACCACGTCGGCCCGCGTGAAGGTACGCTCGGTATAGGCGCGCGAGTAGAACGCGCCCAGCGTGTAGGTGAAGAACTGATTCCCCGGCGAGGTGAGCCGCACCTCCTGCGTGAAGGTGTCGGACACCTGCGGGCCGTCGTCATGCAGCTGGTTGAGCCCCGCATTCGCGAATGCCTGGGGCAGGAAGTCGCCGTCGCGGATCTCGCGATTGTCGTATTCGCGATAGGAGGTGATCGCCGTCACCGTCTGCTCGGCGAGCGTCGCGTCGAGCTGGAACGACCCGCCCCAGCTCTTCTCCGTCGTGCGGGTGATCAGGTCCTGCGCCAGCCGCCGCGTCCGGTCGCCGCGCGGGGCGGGGAGCGCCCCGCCCGCCAGCCCGGTGGGAGCGGTGCCGATCACCTCGCCGCAGCAATCGTCGTCCGACTCGCGGTAGTCGCCGATGAAGGTGAGGGTCAGGTCGGGCGTCGGCTCGACCAGCACGACCCCGCGCACGCCGTAATGCTCGTAGCCGTTGACGCGATTACCGTACACGTCGTTGCGGATATTGCCCTGGTAAGTGCCGTAGAAGCCCGTGAAGCGGCTGCGCACCATCTCGCCCAGCGGGATGTCGATCGCGGCGCGGGTGCGGTATTCGTCGCCGTTGCCGGTGAAGAAGCCGCCTTCCACATAGCCGCCGAGCGTATCGCCCGGGCGCTTGGTGACGATGTTGACCACGCCCGCGCTGGCGTTCTTGCCGAACAGGGTGCCCTGCGGCCCGCGCAGCACCTCGATCCGCTCGATGTCGATCAGGTCGCTGAACGCCTCGCCCGCGCGCGAGAAGACGACGCCGTCGACCACCGTCGAGACCGACGGCTCGCCCGCGATGGAGAAGGTGGAGGTGCCCACCCCGCGCAGGAACAGCGACTGGTTGATCGCGGTGCCCGATTTGCGGAAGTTGAGCGTGGGGACGAGATATTGCGCGTTCTCGATATTGACCGCGCCCGACGCCGCGATCGCTTCCCCTGAGATGACGGTGACGGCGATCGGCACGTCTTGGAGCCGCTGCTCGCGCTTCTGCGCGGTGACGACGATGTCGGCGGGGGCGGTGGAGGTGGTCTCGTCCGGCGCGGTGGTCGGCCCCGACTGCTGCTGGTCGCCCGCCGCCTGGGCAAAGGCCGGCGTCGCGGTCGTGGCGAGCAGCGCCGCGATCAGGCTCGTCGTCTTCATGATCTTCTCCCCTTCGGCGCGCATCCTAGTCCCCCGCTTGTCGCGGGTGAACAAAGAAGCGCTAGGCCGCCGCCAATCCCGACCTCGCGCCGGGTCGCGGCATCATCAGCGCGAACCATCCGTAAGCCAACAGGTACGATACGGCGGCGAAAGCGAAGAGCGGCTGGTAGCCCCAGCCCGCCGTCAGCACGAGGCCGGTCGCATACACGATCGCCATGCCGCCGATGTTGCCGCAGAACGATCCGAACGCGGTCACGCGGCCCACCTTGGCGCGCGGCACCACGTCGGTGATGACGGAGAACAGGCTGAGCGAGAAGCCTTGGTGGCCCGCCAGCACCAGCCCCATCATCACGGCCACCGGCCAGAAGCTGTCGAGCGCGAGCACCAGCGGCACGGGCAGGACGAGGAGCGCGGAGACGAGCATCACCGTGCGTCGCACCCGGGCGGGGGCCCAGCCGCGCCGGATCGCCCAGGTCGATATCCACCCGGCCAGGAACGCGCCGCCGCCCGAGCCCAGGAACGCGATCGCCAGCGGCACCGCCAGCTCGGCGGTGGAGAGCCCGTATTGGCGGCGGTAGAAGTCGGGGAGCCAGAAGTTCAGGAGCCACCAGGTAGAATCCGATATCGCCTTGGCGATCACGATCGCCCAGGTGCGGCGTTCGGACAGGATCGGGCCGTACGGCCTGCCCCCTTCCGAGGAATTGGCGTCCGAATGGTCGGCGTCGGCCAGCTCGGCGCGGTCGTCGAAGCGGATGCCGCGCGCCGCGAGAAGCCATGCGCCCAACGTCACGAAGCCGCCGATCCCCGCGAAGACGAGCGCGCCGCGCCAGCCGACCGTCGCCGCCAGCACCGGTACGCCGAACGGCACCAGGATCGTCCCCGCGCCGGCGATGGCGGTGCCCAGCCCGATCGCGAAGGATCGGCTCGGCGGGTCGAACAACGTCGCCACCATCTTGATGGACAAGGGCGTCTGCACCGCCTCCGTCGCGCCGAGCCCCAGGCGCGCGGCGACGACCTGGACGCCCGAGCGCGCCCAGCCGTGCGCCATCGCCGCGATGCTCCAGGCGGTGACGCCGACGATCACCGACCGCCGCACGCCGAGCTTGTCGATCATCCAGCCGGTGAAGAGAAAGGACATCGCGGCGGCGAACTGGGTGACGGCGGCGAGTTCGCCGAACTGCGCGTCGGTCCAGCCCAGATCGACGGAGATGTCGGGTTTCAGGATGGCGATGATCGGCCGGTCCATCGCGTTGAAGACGCCCGCGACGCAGAACAGGCCGTAGAGCGTCCAGCGCCGCGCCGGGGTGATGGTCAAAGGACGAGCGGTCCGTGCTCGATGCGGGGCAGGACATGGCGCGCGAACAGGTCGGCCTCGGCGGCGTGGGGGTAGCCCGACAGGATGAAAGCGTCGATGCCCTCGGCGCGGTAGGCGTTCAGCTTGGCGAGCACCTGGTCGGGATCGCCGACGATCGCCGCGCCGCAGCCCGACCGCGCCCGGCCGATGCCGGTCCAGAGGTTATCCTCGATGTAGCCCTCGTTCCCCGCCGCCTCGCGCAGTTCCGCCTGGCGCGCGACGCCCGCGCTGGCCGCATCGAGCGAGCGGGCGCGGATCGCCGCGCCCTCCGCGTCGTCGAGCTTGGACAGGAGCCGGTCGGCCGCCGCGCGCGCCTCCGCCTCGGTGTCGCGGACCACGACGTGGACGCGGTAGCCGAAGCGGAGCGTGCGGCCGTGCTTCGCCGCCCGCTCGCGCAGGTCGGCGACGATGCCGCGCACGCCCGCCATCGTGTCGGGCCACATCAGATAGACGTCGCACCCCTCGGCCGCGGCCTCGCGCGCGGCGGGGGACAGGCCGCCGAAATAGAAGGGCGGGCAACGGCCCGACACCGTGCCGACGCGCGGCGGGTCGACGTTCAGCTTGTAGAACTCGCCGTCGAGATCGAGGTGCTCGCCGCCCAGCAGCGTGCGGAGCGCGCGCATCGCCTCGACCGTCCGACGGTAGCGCGGCTCGCTGTCGAGCTTTTCGCCCGACAAGTCGGAAGAGATGATGTTGACCGTCAGCCGGCCACCCAGCATCCGGTCGATCGTCGCCAGCTGGCGCGCGAGTTGGGGCGGCCAGCTTTCCCCGATCCGGACCGCCATCAACAGCCGCATGCGGCGGAGCATCGGCGCGATCGCGGCGGCGAAGGCGGTGGTGTCGATGCCCAGCTGATAGCCCGAGGGGAGGAGGATATTGTCGAACCCGCCCGTCTCCGCCTGCATGACGATGTCGCGGCAATGCTCCCAGCTGGATCGGAGCTTATCGTCGGGAACGCCCAGAAACTCGTAATCGTCGTCGCACAGCGCGGAAAACCACGAGACCTCGCACGGGGTCACGGGAGCTTCTCCCCCGTGCCCGCCTGCATCACCGCGTACCATTGCTCGCGCGTCCATTCGACCTTGTACGCGTCGGCCGACGCGCGAACGCGGGCGGGGTTCTGCGACCCGACAATCGGGATGACGCGCGCCGGGTGCGCCATGACCCAGGACAAGGCCGCCGCCGTCCCGTCGACGCCGTAGGCCGAACCCTGCTCGGCCAACAGCTTGCCCGCGGGCGTGCCGCTCCCGGTCAGCCGCCCGCCGCCGAGCGGCGACCAGGCGAGCACGGCGATGTCGTCGGCCATCGCCTGGTCGAGCGTGCCGTCATGCAGCGGCGCGACCCGGAGCGCGGAGAACTCGGGCTGGGTGCTGGCGATCGGCACGTCCAGGAACCGCCGCAACGCCGACAGCTCGGCCGGACTATGGTTCGACACGCCCAGCGTCCGGACCTTGCCCGTCTCGACCGCTCGGGCCAGCGCGCCCGCGACCTCGTGCGGGTGCGTCAGGAAATCGCGGCGGTGGATCTGGTACAAGTCGATCACGTCGATCCGCAGCCGTTCGAGCGACGCGTCGATCGCCCCCGCCAGATACGCCGCGCTCGAGTCGTAGGGTACGGGCGGCGTGATCCCGCCCTTGGTCGCGATCACCATGCGGCTCCGCAGGGACGCGTCCTCCGCCAGCGCGCGCCCGAACAGCTCCTCGGCCGTCCCGAAGCCCGGCCCGCCGAAGCCGTATATGTCGGCCGTGTCGAACAGCGTGATCCCCGCCTCGAGGGCCGCGTCGACCAGCGCGCGGGCTTGGGCGGTCTCCTCCCCCTCCAGCCGCCACATGCCCCAGGCCAGGGGCGATATGGTCAGTTCGCTCTTGCCGAGCGGGCGCGGTTCGCGTGAAGGGCGGATGGTGGTCATGGCCGAATACATGACATAGGGCAGGGGACGATGGTAGCTCCGATCAGATACGGCGTGGTGGGCACGGGGATGATGGGGGTGGAGCACCTCCGCAACCTCGTGATCACGCCGGGCGCGGAGATCGTCGCGGTCGCCGACCCGACGCCCGCCTCGCTGGCATGGGCCGCCGCGGCGCTCGGCGACCGGGCCGAGGGCGTCCGGCGGTTCGATACGGTCGCGGCGTTCGCCACGCATGCGCAGGTCGACGCGGTCGTCGTCGCCTCCCCCAACCACACCCACCGCGCGGTGCTGGAGCGGTTGTTCGACCGGGACGTGGCGATCCTGTGCGAGAAGCCGCTCGCCACCACGCTGGCCGACGCGCGCTGGATCGTCGAGCGGGCCGCCGCCCACCCGCGCCCTTTCTGGACCGGCATGGAGTACCGCTTCATGCCCCCCGCCGCCGAGTTCATCGCGCAGATACACGGCGGCCGCGTCGGACGCTTGCGGATGCTGTCCATGCGCGAGCACCGCTTCCCGTTCCTGCCCAAGGTCGGCGACTGGAACCGGCTCAGCCGCAACACGGGCGGCACGATGGTGGAGAAATGCTGCCATTTCCTCGACCTGATGCGCCTGATCACCCGGTCGGAGCCGGTGCGCGTCCATTGCTCGGGCGCGATGGACGTGAACCACCTGGACGAGGAATACGGCGGCGAGCGGCCCGACATCATCGACAACAGCTTCACCACCGTCGACTTCGCGAACGGCACGCGCGCGATGCTCGACCTGTGCATGTTCGCCGAAGGGGCGGCGCATCAGGAGGAGATGTCGGCCACCGGCGACAAGGCGCGGCTCGACGTGCTGATCCCGCCGGGCGACCTGATCTTCTCCCCGCGCGTCGACTGGCGTGGGCCCAAGGCGCCCGAGCGCACGCGGGTCGAGGTCGACCGCGCCGCGCTCGACGCGGGATCGCATCACGGCGCGACCTTCTACCAGCACCGGGCCTTCGCCGCGGCGGTGCGCGGAGAGGGACCGGTGGAGGTCACCGCGCAGGACGGACTGATGGCGGTGGCGATCGGCGTCGCGGCCGAGCTCAGCGCGCGCGAGCGCCGCGTCGTCGAGATGAGCGAGCTCGACCTGTGAACATCCAGACCCGCATCGCCGCGCCGGGCGACCACGTCCTGATCGTCGGCGGCGGCTTCTCGGGCACGCTGCTGGCGATCAACCTGCTGCGCCACGAAGGCCCGCGCGCCACGCTGATCGAACGGCGTCCGTCCCAGGTCGCGCGCGGGGTCGCCTACAGCGCCGCGCATCCGAGCCACCTGCTGAACGTCCGCGCGGGCAACATGAGCGCGCTGCCCGACGAGCCCGACCATTTCGTCCGTTGGCTGGCCTCGCGCGGGGAGGACGGCCGCGCCAGCTTCGTGCCGCGCATCACCTACGGCGCGTACCTGCGCGAGATGCTCGGCGCGGCGTGCGCGCGCTCCCCTGGCCGGCTGCGGCTGATCGAGGGCGAGGCGGTCGATCTCGCGCATGACGGAGACGGCGTCTCGCTGACGCTGGCGGATGGCGGGACGATCGCGGGCGACGCCGCCGTGCTCGCGGTCGGCAACCTGCCGCCGCACGACCCGCCCGGCCTGGGCGCGGACGCGCTGCCGCCGTCCTGCTACAGCCCCGACCCCTGGGCCGCCAATATCGGCGAAGGCTTGCGCGACGACGACATCGCCGTGCTGATCGGCACCGGCCTCACCGCGATCGACGCCGCGTTGCTGCTGGACGCGGGCGGGTTCAAGGGACGCGTCCTCGCGCTCTCGCGGCGCGGCCTCGCGCCGCACCGCCACCAGGACGGGCTGCCGCACTGCGACCCGGTGCTGGAACGCCCGTCGGGACCGCTCTCCGCCGTCGTCGCGCAGCTGCGCGCCCGCGCGGCCGAGGCGGGCTGGCGGACCGCCGTCGACGAGCTGCGCCCGATGACGCACATCATGTGGGGCGCGGCCACCGGGCCCGAGCGCGCTCGCTTCCTGCGCCATGCGCGGCCCTATTGGGACATCCACCGCCACCGGCTCGCGCCGGACATCGCCGACCGGATCGACGCGTTGGTGGCGGAGGGACGGCTGACCTTCGCGGGCGGCAAGCCCGTCGGCGTCGAGCCGCACGAGCGGGGCGCGACGCTGCGCTGGCGGCCGCGCGGAACGAGCGGGGTCGTCGCGACCCGCGCCGCGCGCATCGTCAACTGCACCGGCCCGCAGGGCGACCTGCTCCGCAGCCGCGAACCGCTGCTTCGCCGCCTGCTGGACGCCGGCGCGATCCGGCCCGACCCCTTGCGCCTGGGCCTCGATGTCGACGCGCAGTCGCGGATCGTGGACCGGGACGGCGCGGTTTCCGACCGCCTCCACGCGATCGGCCCCATGACGCGCGGCGGCGTGTGGGAGATCGTCGCGGTGCCCGATATCAGGTGGCAGAGCTGGAACCTGGCGCGAAGGCTGTCCAACGCGCAGTGGGTGGGTGGCGAGGGTCTCTAGCCCACCTTCGCCAGGCGCGGCCCCCTCACCGGCTGATAGCGCGCCGCTGGCGGAAGGGCGCTGGGCCAGCGATCGGGTTCCAGCACCGGCAGCGCCGCGAACTCGGCCGCCGACAGGCGGGTCACCACCCCGTCGGACGTCAGCTCGACCGCCTCCGGGTCGAGCGGGTGCAGCTCCTCGCCCACGCCCGCGACTCCGCCCCGGCTCGCGACCAGATAGACAATCTCCCCGCCCTCGCGGCTCAGCATCACGTCCACCACGCCCCCGATCCGGTCGCCGTCCATGTCGGTGATCGGCGCCGACACCAGCGTGCAGGCGGACATGAGCGTCGGCCCCGCCGTCCGCTCCGACCGCTTCATCGCCCGCCTGCTCCCGTCGCCGAACTTCGCCTGCCGCCCCAGCCAGCGCCAGATGCCCAGCAGGTTGACCGCCGTCAGGAAGACGTTGGACAGGATCAGCTGCTGCTGGCCGGTGACGATCCCCAGGATGGACCAGCCGATCGATCCGACGGTGAACACCACGAAGCCCCAGCCGGTGATGCGCGCGCCCAGGTTGGCGGCGGTCATCAGCGCCGCGGTGCATGTCGCCACGAGCGCGACCCAACCGGATATCTGTTCCATCGCGTTCCAACGTGACCCGGGCCGCGCGCGTTCCATGCCGGTGCGAACCGGCGTTCGCGGGGCCCGCGCGCACTGGCGGCGGCGAACCGGATCGCCAGGCCCGGCACACCGAACGGAGGAACACGCCCATGCCCGTCCTGCGCACGCCCGACCACCGCTTCGCCGGTCTGCCCGACTACCCGTTCGCGCCGCATTATGACGGGGTCGGCGAGGGCCTGCGGCTGCACTATCTCGACGAGGGACCCGCGGACGGGCCGGTCGTGCTGATGATGCACGGCCAGCCGAGCTGGTCGTATCTCTACCGCCGCATGATCCCGCCCGTGGCCGCCGCCGGGTACCGCGTGCTCGCGCCCGACCTGATCGGCTTCGGCCGCTCGGACAAGCCGGTCGACGGGGACGCCTACACCTACGAGAGCCACGTCGCCTGGATGCTCGGGTGGCTGGATGCGCGCGCGCTGTCGGGGGTCGTGCTGTTCTGCCAGGATTGGGGCGGGCTGATCGGCCTGCGCCTCGTCGCGGCGCGGCCCGACCTGTTCGCGGGCGTGATCGCGGGCAATACCGGGCTGCCCGAGGGGCAGGGGATGTCGGACGCGGTCGCTTCCTGGATCCGGTTCAGCCAGGCCGTGCCCGAACTGCCGGTCGGCGCGATCCTGCAGGGCGCGTCCGGCCGCACGCTCACGCAAGCGGAGGTCGCCGCCTACGACGCGCCGTTTCCGGACGAGACCTACAAGGCGGGCGCGCGGCGGTTCCCGCTCCTCATCCCGCTCACCCCCGACCACGCCTCCGTTTCCGAAAACAAGGCGGCGTGGCGTGTGCTGGAGGGTTGGACCAAGCCGTTCGTCACCTGCTTCGGCGACGCCGACCCGATCACCGCGGGCGGCGAGCGCCTGTTCGAGGCGCGCATCCCCGGCTGCGCGGGCCAGCCGCACCGCCTGATCGCGGGCGGCGGGCACTTTCTTCAGGAAGACGCGCCGGACGAGCTGGCCGCGATGATCGTCGAGCTGCGCGCCCGGGTCTAGAGCGGGTCGGGTCGGCACCCAAGCAGCGGATCGAAGCGCGCCGTGCGGCTGACCAGGAGCGGCACGGACGCGGTCACCGCCTTGGCCGCGGGATCGTCGCTCAGGCGGATCGGCTCCATGCCGGGCTCGAAGTCGGTGGAGCAGCTTTCGATCGGGCGATTGCCGAGGTAGCGGCACGCGCAGGCCACGCGCGCGGCGTAGCCGACGCCGAGTTCCAGCTGCGGCCGGACCGAGTCGGCATAGGCGGCCGCTCCGCCGAGCGCGGCCAGCACCGCCACCGCCGATCCCATCCCGAGCGCGCGCCTTGCTTTCATGGAAGCGGAGCGTAGGCTTGGGCGATGCGTAAGGGAAGGCTCCTCCTCGCCGTCACCTTGGCGGCGCTCGCCGTCACGTCGAGCGCGACGAGCGTTCCGGTCGATTGGACCGTTGCCGACCTATTTTTCGAGCCTGGGCAGGGCGACACGCGCGCGGTCCTGATCCTCAACGATGGGCGGGTCGCGGCCAAGCAGTATGCTCCCGGCTATAGTGACGCCAACCGCTTCATCAGCTGGTCGATGAACAAGACGGTGACCGCGATGCTGGTGGGCGAACTCGTCGCGGACGGCCGCCTCCGCCTCGACGCGCCCGCGCCCGTCGCGCAGTGGCGCGCGCCCGGCGATCCGCGCGGGCGGATCACGCTGCGGCACCTGCTCACCATGTCGTCGGGCCTGCGGCATACGGAGGTGGGCGAGCCGGTCGAGGACTCCGACACCAACCAGGTGCTGTTCGTCGGCGGGGCGGGCGACATGGCCGCGCGCGCGGTCGAACAGCCGCTGGAGGCCGCTCCGGGGACCAAGTTCGAATACAGCTCGCTCACCTCGATCATCCTGTCCGACATCGTCGCGCGCGCGCTGACGCCGAGCCGCGATCCGCGCGCCCGCGCGCTGGCCTACAGGCGTTTCGCGACCGAGCGCCTGTTCGCGCCCGCGGGCATCGCGAGCGCGTTCCTGGAGTTCGACGGCGCGGGCACGCAGGTCGGCGGGTCGCTCCTCCACATGACGTTGCCGGACTGGGGGCGGTTCGGGATGTTGCTGCTCGACGGGCGCGGCCTGGCCGGAACGCCCGTGGTCGCCCCGGCCTGGCTCGCCTTCATGAAGACCCCCGCCGCGACCAGCCCGGGTTACGGCGGCCAGACCTGGCTCAACCGCGCCGCGCCGGGCAAGCGCCCGATGTTCCCCGGCGCGCCCGACACCGTCGCCAGCGCGGAAGGGCATCTCGGCCAGCACGTGACCGTGTCGCCCGACAGCGGTTCGGGCCGCGGCGTCGTGATCGTGCGGCTCGGCAACACGCCCGACACGCCCGTCCGTCCCGACACGCTGCTGATCGCGCGGACGCTGGCGCGCGGGTTCCCCCGGGCGCGATGACCGCGCCGTTCCGCCGGAGCGTCCGCGCGCTCGGCCCGGCGGCGCTGCTCGCGACGACGGGCGCGGCCGTTCCGCCGGGTACCGCGCGCGACGTCACGATCGCCCGCGACGATTGGGGCATCGCCCACATCGACGGCCGGACCGACGCCGACGCGGTATTCGGGATGATGTACGCGCAAGCGGAGGACGATTTCGCGCGGATCGAGGCCAATTACCTGTCCGCGCTCGGCCGCACGGCGGAGGCGGAAGGAGAGGGCGCGATCTGGGCCGACCTGCGCGCGCGGTTGTGGAACGATCCGGCCGAACTCCGGCGCGCGCACGACCGCGCGCCCGCCTGGCTTCGCCGCCTGACGACCGCCTGGGCCGACGGGCTCAACCATTATCTCGCCACCCACCCGCGGGTGCGGCCCCGGGTCATCACCCGCTTCGAGCCGTGGATGGCGCTCTCCTTCACCGAGGGCAGCATCGGCGGCGATGTCGAGCGGGTGCCGCTGTCGCAGCTGGAAGCCTTCTACGGCCGCCGCCAAGTGGCCTGGACCCCGCGCGAGCGCGGCCTCGTCCCCGCCGAGCCGAGCGGATCGAACGGCATCGCGATCGGCCCGGGCCTGTCGGCGAGCGGCCGCCCTCTGCTGCTCATCAACCCGCACACCTCCTTCTTCTTCCGCGCCGAGCAGCAGGTGACGAGCGGGGAAGGGCTCAACGCCTACGGCGCCGCGACCTGGGGCCAGTTCTTCATCTACCAGGGGTGGAACGGGACGGCGGGCTGGATGCACACCACCAGCGGCGTCGACGCGGTGGACGAGTTCGCGGAAGACATCGCACGGCGCGGCGACGGGTTCGCCTATCGACACGGCCGCGCCGAGCGTCCGGTCGAGACGCGTCCGGTGACGCTGCGCTACCGCGCGGGCGACGGCACCCTCAAGGAGCGCGGCTTCACCACCTACCGCACGCACCACGGACCGGTCACCCGCGCCGAGGGCGGGCGCTGGATCGCCACCGCGCTGATGCACCGGCCCGTGGCGGCGCTGGAGCAGAGCTACCGGCGCACCAAGGCCCGCGACTTCGCCGCCTTCATGCGCGTCGCGGACGCCCGAGCCAATTCGTCGAACAACACGCTGTTCGCCGACGCGCGTGGAACGACCGCGTTCCTGCTCCCGCAATTCGTGCCCCGCCGCGACGCGAGGTTCGACTACGCCAGGCCCGTGGACGGCAGCGATCCCGCCGCGGACTGGCGCGGGCTCCATCCGCTCCGCGAGCTGCCGCAGGTCGTGAACCCGCGCGGGGGCTGGCTGGTCAACACCAACAACCATCCCTGGAGCGCCGCCGGCCCGGACTCCCCGCGCGCCGCGTCCTACCCCGCCTACATGGACCGCTTCGGCGAGAATCCGCGCGGGCTGCACGCGCTGGCGCTGCTCCGTACCGCCCGCGCGCCGACGCTTCCCGGCCTGATCGACCTCGCCTACGACCCCGCGCTCCCGGCCTTCGACATCCTGCTGCCCGCGCTCCTCGCCGCGCACGACGCGCTCGCGCCCGGCGACCCGCGCCGCGCGCGGCTGGCCGAGCCGGTCGCCGCCTTGCGCGGATGGGACCGTCGCTGGTCCGCCGCGTCGGCCGAGACCTCGCTGGCGGTGTTCTGGGCGGAGGCGCTCTGGGCCGCGACGACCGCGCCGGGTCCGCCCGTCGGCCTTGCCCGTTACGAGCTGGCCGCCCGTGCGCCCGGAGACGCGCAACTCGCCGCGCTGGCGACGGCGGTCGACCGGTTGACCCGCGACTTCGGCCGCTGGCGCACGCCCTGGGGCGAGATCAACCGCTTCCAGCGCCCGGCCGGCGACCGGGCGCAGCGGTTCGACGACGCCGCCCCGAGCATCCCCGTGCCGTTCACCTCCGCCCAGTGGGGCTCGCTGGCCGCGTTCGGGGCGAAGGCTTGGCCGGGCACGAAGCGGTATTACGGAACGCTCGGCAACAGTTTCGTCGCCGCGGTCGAGTTCGGCCCGCGCGTCGCCGCCCGCGCCGTGTCGGCGGGCGGGCAGAGCGGCGACCCGCGCTCGCCGCATTTCGTCGATCAGGCGACGCGATACGCGGCGGGACGGCTGCGCCCCGTGTACTTCCACCCCGACGAGCTGCAAGGCCACGTCACGCGCCGCTACCGCCCCGGCGGCTGAGGCCCCCGTCACCACCGACGTGCGGGATTCTCCGACGCCGATGAACCGACGGGCCCCGTCGTCCGTTCTTCCGACCGACCATCCGATCCGGGAGCTTCCATCCATGTCCGTAAACGTCATCTACAAGACCAGCGCCACCGCGACCGGCGGCCGCGACGGGTCCGCCCGCTCCGACGACGGATCGGTCGATGTCAAACTCGTCGTGCCCAAGGAGATGGGCGGACCGGGCGGCGAGGGCGCGAATCCCGAAAAGCTGTTCGCCGCGGGCTATTCCGCCTGTTTCCTGGGCGCGATGAAGGCGCTGTCGGGCAAGGTGGGCGTGCCCGTTCCCGCGGACGCCACCGTGTCGGCGCAGATCGGCTTCGGCCCGCGTTCCGAGGGCGGTTACGGCATCACCGCGGACCTTACGATCGCCATGCCGGGCACCGGGCGCGCGGACGCCGAGCGGCTCGTCCACGCCGCGCACGAGGTCTGCCCCTACTCGAACGCGACGCGGGGCAACATCGATGTGGGGCTGACCGTCGCCTGAGCCGGTGCTTGCGCGGCCGGTCGGGCTGGGTTAACCGTCGCG
>CAXTFF010000028.1:7723-12907 GCA_964243325.1 uncultured Sphingomonas sp. | reverse complement strand
GCGTTGTGCTCTAGGGGCGGTCGTAGGGGGTGAATTCCGGGAAGCGGCAATGGGCCGACGGGAAGGTGGTGCTCGGGAGCAGCGTCCGGAACCGGTCGTTGCGGCAGATCTGCGTGCCGAACACGTCGACGATCAGGATCGTGTCCGGCCGGAGCGACGGGCACGTGCCGACCGGCCCCGTGCGCCAGACCCGGCGTCCGCCCTCCCGATACAGGATCGTGCGTTCGTCCACGATCGTCGGCGAGGCGTTCTGGCTGAGGCTGATGCAGTCGCGCGGCGGACCCGCGATGCGCCCGGCCAGCGGGTCGCGCTTGGCCCCGACCGACAGCCCGGCCGCCAGCACGAGGACGAGCGCGCGGATCATGGCCGGCGGTAGGGAACGAAGTCGCCCAGCGCGCAGCTGCCCGTCTGGAAGCCCGACGCCCGGTCGACGGTGGTGGCGATGTCGCCCCGGCACACCCGCCCGATCGGCGTGCGGGTGATCAGCGTGTCGCCCCGGCTCAACCGCTCGCACCCGCCGGTGGTGTCGTTGCGGTATTTCAGCGTGCGCGACGCCGAATAGACGATCGTCGCGCCGTATCCCTTGCTGGACAGCTGGGTGCGCCCCGGCTCGGGCAGGCAGGAGGTCGGCTCGCCGGGCACCAGGCCCGCGAGCTCGGTGGCGAGGGCCTGCTGGGTCGCCGCCTCGGCGGTCGCCGCCCGCTCGGCTTCGCGCGGCGAGGTGGCGCAGCCGGCGAGGAGCAGGGCGAGGACGGCGGCGGACAGGCGCATATGGGGCTCCGGCGGTGGGGATGCTTGAACGCGCTCAGCCGCGGAATTGATCCTTTTCGGCCCGCCGCTCGGCCAGTTCCGCGGCGGACGCGGCGCGCATGAACGGGTTGGTGGACCGCTCCAGCCCGATCGTGGTCGGCACCGTCGGCTCGCCCCGGGCGCGGAGCGCGTCGACCTCCGCCATTCGGTTGGCCAGCGCGGCATTGTCCGGCTCGACCGTCAGCGCATAGCGGCCGTTCGACTGAGTGTATTCGTGACCGCAATAGACGCCCGTCTCGTCCGGCAGCTCGGCCAGGCGCTGCATGGCCCCGAACATCTGCTCCGGTGTGCCCTCGAACAGCCGCCCGCAACCCATCGCGAACAGCGTGTCGCCGCTGAACAGCAGTCCGGCGTCGGCGAAATGGAAGACGACGTGGCCAAGCGTGTGGCCGGGCGTCTCGATCACGGTCGCCCGGTGCCCGCCGAGCGCGACGGTGTCGCCCTCCGCGACGGTGCGGTCGAGCGTCGGGATGCGCGCGGCCTCCGCCGCCGGGCCGGTCACGACCGCGTCCTGCGCCTTGATGTCCGGGATGCCCGCGACGTGGTCCGGGTGCCAGTGCGTCGCCCAGACTTGGTCGATGCGCCAGCCGCGTTCGGTCGCCGCGGCCAGCATCGGCGCGGCCTCACCCGGATCGACCGCCAGCGTCTCGCCGGACGCGGGGTCGTGGACCAGCCAGGCGTAGTTGTCGCTCAGCACGGGAACGCGGACGACTTCCAGCACCGCGCTCACCACGTGCCCGTATTGGGCATCGACGCCCAAGGCTCGGCGGGCTGCAAGCGACCGTCCTGGAGCAGTTCGATAGAGATGCCGTCGGGCGTCTTCACGAACGCCATGTGACCATCGCGCGGCGGGCGGTTGATCGTCACGCCGCCGTCCAGAAGCCTTTGGCAGGTCTCGTAGATGTTCTCGACGCGGTAGGCGAGGTGGCCGAAATTGCGGCCTCTCGTATACTCCTCCGGGTCCCAGTTGTGCGTCAGCTCGACCTCGGCGCGGGCGCGCTCGCCGGGGCCGTTCATGTCGGCGGGCGTGGCCAGGAAGATCAGGGTGAAGCGCCCCGCCTCGTTCTCCATGCGCCGGACTTCCTTCAGGCCGAGCAATTCGAAGAAGCGGATCGTCGCGTCGGGATCGGTGACGCGGATCATGGTGTGGAGATAGATCATCGGCTCGTTCCCTTGGTGGTTCGGATGACGTCGGCGACCGCGTCGATCAGCAGCGCGATGTCGGCGTCGCGGGACAGGCGGTGGTCGCCATCCTTGATAAGGGTGCAGCGCACGTCGGTCGATTTCAGCATCGTCGCGAGCTGGGCGGTGCGGACCCAGGGCACGTCGGGGTCGCGCTGGCCCTGCAGGAGCCGGACGGGGACGCCCACCGCGATCTCGCCGAACATGACGCGGTTCGCTTCGCCCGACTGCCAGAAGGCGCGGGTGTAGACGGTCGGTTCCGGGCCGTACGGGTTGGTTCGCTCCAGGCGGCCATGCTGGAGCAGGCGCATCTTCTCGTCGGTCGAGAAGCCCCAGTCGGTGAAGTCGGGGGCGGGGGCGACGCCGACCAGTCCGACGACGCGCTCGGGCCGGGCGATCGCGGCGAGCAGCGCGAGCCAGCCGCCCATCGACGACCCGACCAGCACGACCGGCCCGGCCGCGACCGAGTCGATCATCGACAGCGCGTCGTCGCGCCAGTCGGCCAGCGTCTGCTCCTCGAACGCGCCCTCGCTCCGGCCACAGCCGCCATAGTCGAAGCGCAAGAACGCCCGTCCGGTCGCGCACGCCCAGGCCTCCAGCGCCAGCGCCTTCGAGCCGGTCATGTCCGATACGTATCCGGGCAGGAACAGGACCGCCGGCCCCGTTCCTTCCGTCAGGTGATAGGCGAGGCGGGGGCGGGCGGCGGTCATGACGCCGGCCATAGCGGGACGGGCGGGCGCGGGGGAAGGGCGGCGCGCCGTCACCCGTTGCGAAAGCGGGTCGGTCCGGCGATAGCGTTGGCCAAATTGGTCAAGGGGTTGTCCATGAAGCACCGCACCGTCGCGCTCGTCTCGTTCATCGCGCTCGCCACGCATCAGGTGGGCGCGCAGGTCGCGCCGCGACAACAGCCGCCCCGGCCCGTCGAGGAGACGCAGGCGCCAGAGGACCAGGTGATCCGCCCAGACGCGCAGCCGACCCCGGCCGCCGCGCCCACGCCCGCCGCGGCGCCGACCTTGACGGCCGCTTCCGCGCCGGCCGCCACGCCCACGGCCTGGAACGTCAACGCCCCGCCGGGGGCGACCGTGCGGCAGGTGCCGATCCGCACGAGCGAGGGCAGTTGGATGGACCTGGACGTCAGCCGCGACGGGCGGACCATCGCGTTCTCGCTGCTGGGCGACCTGTACACCATGCCGATCGCGGGGGGCGTGCCGACGCGGATCGCCGAAGGGCTAGCCTGGGAGGTGCAGCCGCGCTTCTCGCCCGACGGGCGGCGGATCGCCTTCACGTCCGACCGGGGCGGGGGCGACAACATCTGGGTCATGAACCGCGACGGGTCGGACAAGCGACAAGTCACGACCGAGGAGTTCCGGCTGCTCAACCAGCCGAGCTGGAGCCCGGACGGCCGCTTCCTGGTCGCCAAGAAGCATTTCACCACCGGCCGCTCGCTCGGCACGGGCGAGGTGTGGATGTACCACCTCTCGGGCGGATCGGGCGTCCTGCTCGTCAAGCGGCCGAGCGAGACGCACCAGAAGGAGTTGGGCGAGCCGACTTACGCCGCCGACGGCAAGTCGGTGTTCTACACCAAGAACGTCACCCCAGGGCCGATCTTCGAGTACGCGCAGGATTCGAACACCGACCTGTTCGATATCGAGCGGTACGACCTCGACACGGGCGAGACGACGACCGCCGTGTCGGGCGAGGGCGGCTCCGTGCGGCCGACGCCGTCGCCGGACGGCCGCCGCATCGCGTTCGTCCGGCGGGAGGCGACGCGGTCGAAGCTGTACGTCAAGGACCTGGCGTCGGGCGAGGAGCGCAAGATCTACGACGCGCTCGACCAGGACGTGCAGGAGACCTGGGCGGTCACCGGCGTATATCCCAACATGGCCTGGACGCCCGACAACCGCTCGGTCGTGTTCTGGGCGGGCGGCAAGATCAGGCGGGTCGACGCCGACGGGACGAACGCCCGCGAGATCCCGTTCCAGGTGAACGACACGCGCGGCGCGATCGCTGCGCCGCACCCGCAGGTGCCGGTGTCGCCTGACCGCTTCGCGACAGCGATGCCGCGCTTCGCGTCCGTGTCGCCCGACGGGCGGCAGGTCGTGTTCGAGTCGCTGGGCAAGCTGTGGACCAAGCCGATGGCGGGCGGGACGCCGCGGCGGCTGACGCGCGAGGCGGAGGGCATGGAGCTGTTCCCGACCTGGTCGCGCGACGGGAAGACGGTCGCGTTCGTCGCCTGGACCGACGCCGGGCTCGGCCGCATCCGGAGCGTCGCAAGCGGAGGCGGAACGGCGCGCGACGTGACGACCACGCCGGGCCACTATGCCCGCCCGCGCTTCTCGCCCGACGGGCGGACGATCGTGTTCGAGCGGCGGGGCAGCGACGGGTTGACCTCGCCGCGCTGGTCGGAGGACCCGGGCGTGTACCGGGTGGCGGCGAGCGGCGGCGCGCCCGTCCGCGTCGCGCGCGACATGGCCTCGCCGCAGTTCGGCGCGTCGGGCGAGCGGTTGTTCATGATCGCCGACGAGCGCAAGGACGGCAAGTCGACGCGCCAGCTGGTCAGCACCGATCTGTTGGGCGAGGCCAAGCGCGTCCATGCGACAGGCGAGCTGACCAACGATTACGAGGTGTCGCCCGACGGCCGGTTCGTCGCGTTCCGCCAGAATTACGAGGCGTTCGTCGTGCCGCTGATGCCCGGCGGTCAGGCGGTCGAGCTGGACCCCAAGGCCAAGTCGCTGCCCGTGACCAAGGTCAGCGCGGGCGGGGCGGATTACATTCATTGGTCGAACGGCGGCGAGCGGCTGCATTGGAGCCTGGGGCCGACGGTCTACACCGCCGAGCGCGCCGGCCTGTTCGCCGACGCGCCGCGCCCCAAGAACGCGCCTGCGTTCGTGCCGCCGCGATCGGGCGTGTCGCTGTCGATGGACACCGCCGCGGCCAAGCATCGCGGCACCGTCGCGCTGGTCGGGGCCAAGCTGGTGACTATGGCGAGCGACGATGGCGGGATCGTCGCGGACGGCGTGGTGATCGTGCGCGACGACCGGATCGTCGCGGTCGGGCCGCGCGCGTCGACGCCGGTGCCCGCCGGGGCGATCGTGGTCGACGTGGCGGGCAAGACGATCATCCCCGGGCTGATCGATGCGCACGCGCACGGGCCGGCGGGCGAGGACGAGATCGTGCCGCAGGCCAACTGGT
>CAXTFF010000028.1:0-7623 GCA_964243325.1 uncultured Sphingomonas sp. | reverse complement strand
GCGCACGCGCACGGGCCGGCGGGCGAGGACGAGATCGTGCCGCAGGCCAACTGGTCGATGATCCAGAATCTGGCGCTCGGGACCACCACGCTCCACGACCCGTCCAATCGGTCGAGCGAGATCTTCGCGGCCAAGGAGATGCAGCGCGCCGGGTTGATCCTGGCCCCGCGCATCTTCTCGACGGGCGAGATCGTCTACGGGGCCAAGGCGGCCGACGTGTACGCCGAGATCAACTCGCTCGACGACGCGCTGGCGCACGTCCGCCGGCTGAAGGCGCAAGGCGCGAACTCGGTCAAGAACTACAACCAGCCGCGCCGCGAGCAGCGCCAGCAGGTCGTCGAGGCGGCCAGGCGCGAGGGCATGCAGGTCGTGGCGGAGGGCGGATCGCTCTACGGCATGGACATGAACCTGATCGCCGACGGCAATTCGACGCTGGAGCACAACATCCCGCTCGAGCGGTTCTATGACGACGTGGTGCAGTTCTGGTCGCAGACCAACGTCAACTATACGCCCACGTTGGTCGTGTCGTACGGCGGGCTGGCGGGCGATCCGTACTGGCGGCAGGCGGTGGACTGGACGGGCCATCCGCTGCTCCGCGCGCACACGCCGCCCGCCCGGCTGAACGCCGTCATGGCGCGGCGGACCACCGCGCCCGAGTCGAACTTCGTCGACGACGACAATGCGCGCGAGGCCAAGAAGATGGCGGACCGGGGCGTCCTGGTCTCGATCGGCGCGCATGGACAGCAGGCCGGGATCGGCGCGCATTGGGAGCTGGGGAGCTTCGTGCGCGGCGGCATGACGCCCGTGCAGGCGCTCCGCGCGGGGACGATCGTCCCCGCCCGCTCGCTGGGTATGGCGCGCGATATCGGGTCGTTGGAGGTGGGCAAGCTCGCCGATCTGGTGGTGCTCGACGCCGATCCCACCGTCAATATCCGCAACAGCGACAAGGTCGCGCGCGTGATGCTCGGCGGGCGGCTGTACGACGCGGCGACGATGAACGAGGTCGCGACGGGGACGGCCAAGCGCCCGGCCTATTGGTGGGAGCAGGCGTCGAACTGACTATGTGTCCCCGCGCGGGCGGGGACCCAGAGCGACGGGCGCGGTGTCTGGCGCTCTGGGCTCCCGCCTTCGCGGGAGAACAGGAGGGGGAGTGAGGTTATGAGTAGACCCGGCTTCGTCTATATCGTCGCTAGCGCGCGCAACGGCACGATCTATCTGGGCGTGACCAGCAACCTCCCCGCTCGCGCGTATCAGCACCGCCACGGCTTGGTCGAGGGCTTCAGCAAGCGGTACGGGTGCAGGGTGCTCGTCTGATTCGAAGCGCATGGCGACATACAGGATGCTCGCTTTCGCGAACTGCAGCTGAAGAAGTGGAACCGGCGGTGGAAGCTGCGTCTGATTGAGCAGTTGAACCCGACTTGGGCGGACCTGTTCGACTCGATCGCGCACTGATCTGCTCGCCGGGTATGCGAGGGCTTACGTTTCGAGACCGATGCCTGTCGCTCTGGGTCCCCGCCTTCGCGGGGACACATAGTTGATGGACCATCAAAGCCGTTCTCCCGCGAAGGGTGGTGTCCAGAACGACGGACGCGGTACGTCGATCATCGCGCGCCCGGCTTCACCAGAACACGGCCATGTTCATCGCGCGTTGCCCAGAACTCGCTAAACGGACGCGATGAGAGCGGGAACGACATCTTGAGGCGCTGGTGGCCGGGCATGCTGGCGTTCACGGCGATGCTCGCGGGTGCACCGGCGGTAGCGCAAACCGTGCAAACGCCGCAGGAGGCGCTGACCCAAGATGCGGGCGAGTATGCGGCACGCTACAGCGTCCCGCTCGACCAGGCGGAGCGGCGGCTCCGGGCGCAGGAAGAAAGCGTGGTCGCGACCGACGCGATCGCCGCGCGTTTCGCCGATCGGCTGGCGGGGATCGCGGTCGAGCATTCCCCTGCGTTCCGCATCGTCGTGCTGCTGACCGGCCACATGCCGGTGGCCGACGAGCGGTTGTACGTCGCCGGGATCGTCGTGCCGGTCGTATACCGCACGGGCGCGGTCGCGACGCGGGGAGAGGTGGTCGCGGCGATCGAGCGGCATCAGGCGGCGATCCGCGCCGCGGCGCCGCGCGCGCCGGGGCTGGGGCTCGACCAGCGGACCGGCGAGATGGTGGTGACGCTCAACCGCGCGGACATCGGCGCGTACGGGCGCGACGCGTTGATCACCGAGCTGACGCTGGCGACGGGGGTGCCCGTGCGGCTACGCGCCGTGGACCTGCCGGACGCGGACAGCCTGTTGGACGGCGGCGGGCGGGTGGTGGGCGTCAGCCAGGTCGACGGCCGCCGCTACGCCTGTACGGCGGGCTTCGTGGTGAGCGACGGCGTGCGGGCCGGCGTCGCGACCGCCGCGCATTGTCCGGATACGCTGGCCTATGTGGGCGCGGACCGGCGCGAGGTCCCGCTGACCTTCGTGGACCAGTGGGGCTGGGGCTATCAGGACGTTCAGCTGCACCTCGCCGCCGAGCCGCTCAGGCCCTTCTTCCACCCGGACACCGCCAAGGCGCGGCTGCGGCCGGTCACGGGCTCGCGGCGGCGGGCGAGCACGCGCGCGGGGGATTTCACGTGCCACCGGGGCGAGCGGAGCGGCTATAGCTGCGCGGAGGTGGAGCTGACCGACTTCGCGCCGTCGGGCGATCTGTGCGGCGGGGCATGCACGCCGACCTGGGTGACGGTGGGCGGGCCGGTATGCCGCAGCGGCGACAGCGGCGGGCCGGTGTTCGTCGGCACGGTCGCGATCGGGCTCCTGAAAGGCGCGAGCTACGACGCGGCGGGCGGGTGCAATTTCTATTACTACATGTCGACCGACTTCCTGCCAGCGGGCTGGAGCGTCCTTCGTCGGCCGGTCACGCCGCCCGCGCGGCCGCCAGCGGGGGCAACCCCGCGATGATCTTGTCGACGGTGATCGGATAGTCGCGCACACGCACGCCGCAGGCGTTGTAGACCGCGTTGGCGACCGCGCCGCCGACGCCGCACAGCCCGAGCTCGCCCACGCCCTTGGCCTTCATGGGCGAGGATTTGTCGTCGGCCTCGTCCAGGAAGATGACCTCCTGGTGCGGAATGTCTGCGTGGACGGGGACATGGTACTCGGCGAGGTCGTGATTGACGAAATAGCCGAAGCGCGTGTCGACCACCGCCTCTTCCATCAACGCCGCGCCGACGCCCATCGTCATGCCGCCGATCACCTGGCTGCGCGCGGTCTTGGGATTGATGATCCGCCCGGCCGCGCAGACCGCGAGCATGCGGCGGACGCGGACCTCGCCGGTGAGCGCGTCGACGCCGACCTCGACGAAATGCGCGCCGAAGGTCGATTGTTGGTACGTCTTGCCCAGGTCGCCGTAGTCGAGGAAATCCTCGGCCGTTATCCCGGCGTCGCCCGCCGCCTCGGCCAGCGGAACGCCGCGGTTGCCCGAACGGACCTGGCCGCCGGCGAATTGCACGTCGGCCGAGTTGAAGCCGAGCTTGGCCGCGACCTGGTCGCGTAGTTTCGCGCAGGCGGCGTAAACGCCCGCGGTGGCGCTGTTGCCGCCCCATTGCCCGCCCGAGCCCGCAGAGACGGGGAAGCTCGAGTCGCCCAGCCGCACGACGACCTTGTCGACCGGTACGCCCATCATCTCGGCGGCGGTCTGCGCGATCACCGTGTAGCTGCCGGTGCCGATGTCGGTCATGTCGGTCGAGACGGTGACGACGCCCGTCCGGTCGATCGCGACGCGCGCGGCGGATTTCATGGTCAGGTTGTTGCGGAACGCGGAGGCGACGCCCATCCCGACGAGCCAGCGGCCGTCGCGGACCTGCGCCGGTTTGACGTTCCGCTTGGCCCAGCCGAAGCGGTCGGCCCCGGTGCGCAGGCAGCCGATCAGGTTGCGCTCCGAAAAGCGGCGGGTCGGCTTTTCGGGGTCGACCTGCGTGTCGTTGACGATGCGGAGCTGGACCGGGTCCATGCCGAGCTTTTCGGCGAGTTCGTCCATCGCGACCTCGAGCGCCATCAGGCCGGGGCCTTCGCCCGGCGCGCGCATCGCGTTGCCCTCGGGCAGGTGGAGCGTGGCGAGCTTCATCTCGACCATCCGGTTCGCGCCGGCATAGAGCAGGCGCGTCTGCGAGGTCGCGGTCTCCGGCCCGCCGCCGGGCAGGTCGCCCGATGCGCTCTCGTGCGCGACCGCGACGATCCGGCCGTCGCGCTCCGCCCCCAGCCGCAGGCGCTGGATCGTGGCGGGGCGGTGGGTGGTGTTGTTGAACACCTGCTGGCGGGTGAGCGCGACCTTGACCGGACGCCTGGCGGCGCGCGCGGCGAGCGCGGCCATCACCGTGTCGGAGCGTATCCACAGTTTCGACCCGAAGCCGCCGCCGACGTAGGACGAGATGATCCGAACCTTGTCCTTGGGGATCAGCAGCGCTTGGCTGACGTCGCGCACCGCCCAGGCTATCATCTGGTTCGACGTCCACAGCGTCAGCTCGTCGCCGTCCCAGGCGGCGATGGTGGCTTGCGGCTCCATCATCGCGTGGCTCTCGTCGGGCGTCGAGAACTCGGATTCGACGGTGACGGGCGCGCGGGCGAAGGCGGCGTCGAAATCGCCGATCTCGATCCGGCCGGGCGAGGCGCTGCCCTCGCCGCTCGAGTCGCTGACGGGCTTGGCGGAGGGCAGGGCGGCGCGCAGGTCGTACTGCCCCTCGCTGCGGGCGTAATCGACGCGGATCAATCTGGCGGCGGCGCGCGCCTGTTCGAAGGTCTCGGCGACGACGATCGCGATCGCCTGGTCGAAATGCTCGATCGCGGGGCCGCCGAGCAGCGTGGCGGTGATCGCCTTGGGCTTGCCCAGCTTGCCCGCGTCGGCGTGGGTGACGATCGCGACCACGCCGGGCGCGCGCTTGGCCTCCGTCAGATCCATCGAATTGATCCGGCCGGTGGCGATCGCGGAACCCAGGATGTAGCCGTAAGCTTGGTTCGGCGCGACGTCGTGGCGCTCGTAGGCGTAGGGAGCCAGGCCGGAAACCTTGAGCAGCCCGTCGACGCGGTCGACGGGGTGGCCGACCACGGCCATGCGGTCGATCGGGTTGGTCTGGGCGGGCGTGTCGAACCGCATGGGGATCAGGTCCTGACTTGAGCGAAGACGGCGGCGAGCGCGCGCTCGACCAGCGGCAGCTTGAACGCGTTCTGGGCGGTGGTGCGCGCTCCGGTCAGGACGGCGTCGGCGGTCGCCTTGGGGCCGGCGGCGATCCGCGCCTCGGCCGCCTCGACGCGCCAGGGCTTGTGCGCGAGCCCGCCGAAGGCGAGGCGTCCGCGCCCGCCGGGCTGGATCACGGCGGCGACGGAGACCAGCGCGAAGGCGTAGGAGGCGCGGTCGCGTACCTTCTGGTAGATGTGCGTGCCGCCGATCGGCTTGGGCAACGTGACGGCGGTGATGAGCTCGCCCGCCGCGAGGTTGGTGTCGATGTGCGGCGTGTCGCCGGGCAGGCGGTGGAAGTCGGCTATCGGGATCGCGCGGGTCGCACCGTCGGGGCGGACCGTCTCGACCGTCGCGTCGAGGACGCGCATCGCGACGGCCATGTCGCCGGGGTAGGTGGCGATGCACCGCTCGCTCGTGCCCAACACCGCGAGATTGCGGTTGAAGCCGCCGATCGCGGCGCAGCCGGAGCCGGGGCGGCGTTTGTTGCACGGCTTGGTGGTGTCGTAGAAATACGGGCAGCGCGTGCGCTGGAGCAGGTTGCCCGCGGTGGTCGCCTTGTTGCGGAGTTGCGCGCTCGCGCCCGACACCAGCGCGCGCGACAGGACGCCGTAATCGCGGCGGACGCGGGGATCGCTCGCCAGATCGGTGTTCCGGACGAGCGCGCCGATGCGTAGGCCGCCCTCGGGCGTGGGTTCGATCCGGTCGAGGCCGATGCGGTTGACATCGATCAGGTGGGCGGGCGTCTCCACCTGGAGCTTCATCAGGTCGAGCAGGTTGGTGCCGCCTGCGATGAAGCGCGCCCCCGGTGTGCGCGCCGCCGCCGAAGCGGCTGCCGCCGGGGTCGTCGCGCGTTCGTAGGTGAACGACTTCATGCCCGGGTCCCCGCCAGTTCGACCCCGGAGGCTTCGATCCCGGAAGCTTTGACCCCGGAAACCTCGACCCCGGAAACCTCGACCAGGGCCTCGACGATGTTGGAATAGGCGCCGCAACGGCACAGATTGCCGCTCATCCGCTCGCGCATCTCCTCGGGCGTCGCGGCGGGATTGGCATTCAGGTCGCCCGCGACGTGGCTCGGCACGCCCGCCCCGATCTCGGCCAGCATGCCGACCGCCGAGCAGATCTGGCCCGGCGTGCAGTAGCCGCATTGGAGCGCGTCATGCTTGACGAACGCCGCCTGCAACGGGTGCAGCGCGCCGGGGCGGCCCAGCCCCTCGATCGTGGTCACCGCGTCGCCGTCGTGCATGACCGCGAGCGACAGGCAGCTGTTGATGCGGCGACCCTCGACCAGCACCGTGCAGGCGCCGCACTGGCCGTGGTCGCAGCCCTTCTTGGAGCCGGTGAGTTGCAGGTGTTCGCGGAGCGCGTCGAGGAGCGAGGTGCGCGGATCGATGTCGAGCGTGCGCGCCTGGCCGTTGACCGTCAGCGAAACCGCCATCGTGGCGGTCACGGCGGGGCGCGAGCCTTGCGCCTCCGCGTGGCCGGGCAAACCGATGCCGCTCACCGCGATGCCGGCCATGCCAGCGCCGATGACGCCGCGTCGCGAATAATCATTGTCGCCGTCCATGTTGCACGATTCCCCGGGCCGCCTTCGCGCGATGAACCGGCCGACCCCGATCCTCAACGGACGGGACCGCATCCGGGTCCATCCCCGTTCGATCCGATCGGGAACCGGCCGGGTGAACGAAAGCGAACATGCTCGGTTTTCGGACCCGATATCCGGGACGGACCGGCCATGACCAAGGAGAGCCAGGTCGTCGGGAAGCGCGAGCGGCACCTGGTCCGCGCCAACCACGCCAAGAGCTCGGCCTGCGTGATCGGCGGACTCGTGGTCGCCCCCGAGCCGCCGCTCGAACTGGCGCAAGGCTTGTTCGCGGAGGCGCGCAGGCATCCGGTCGCGGTTCGGTTCGCGCGAGGGCCCGGCGCGCATATCGGCGACCGCGTGTCGACGCACCGGGGCGTGTCGATCAAGGTCTTCGAGGTCGAGGGCGGGAAGCTGCCCGGCCACGACGCGGCGACGCCGATGCCCGAGGTCGTCAAGGATGCGGCGTCCCCGGCGGCGCGTAGTCACAACAAGCCGCTGAACGCGTGGCCGCGTCGCCGAGCCAGACTGCCGACCTTTGCCGGCACCCGTTCAGCCATTTGATCGCCGATCTCTACTTCAGCCAGGCCCCGCGCCGCTGGGGCGACGACGTCGCCAAGGTTGGCGTGTTCCCGGTGTCGGCGACGCAAGGATCGTCGAAGGAATGGACGCTCGATCCGCACAGGGACGAGGATGGGCTCCGCCACCCCTTCGTCGAATGTTTCCGCATTTCGACGAGGTGACGACGTTCCGTCCGGCGCACAGCCTTGCCGCGCATCGCCCGCTCGGGAGCGTCATGCACGCGCGACCGCAGGTATACCGGGCGTTGAGC
>CAXTFF010000027.1:0-13429 GCA_964243325.1 uncultured Sphingomonas sp. | reverse complement strand
CAGTTGGCCGAGGGTCTTGTCGAGCAGGAAGGCGGGGGCGATCACGCCGCGCGCGCCGTCCGCGCGCAGGCGCTCGGTCTCGCCGTCGAGCGCGGCGGCATAGCCCTCGAGCCGGGCGAGATAGGCGCGGCGGTCGGCGTCGGTCGCGACCACGTGCGTCGCGTCGAGGAAGTCGGGCACCTCGACGAACGCCCCCGTGTTCTGCGCGACCACATAGGGCGAGTTGCGATAGGAGACGCCGTTGTTGAGCGGCACCACATCGCCGAACGGAAAGGCGTAGCCGGCCAGCGCGGTCTGGTGCGCGGTGCGGACCACGTCCACGTCGATCCGCGCACCCGGCGCGAGCGCGGCGAGGTCGATGCGGGCGAGGCGTTCGAGCCGGTCCTCGGCGTTGCGCCGCAACCGCTGCCGCCCGGCGGGCGAACGGTCGGTCAGGCGCGACTTCAGCCCGGCGCGCGCGCCCTTGTCGATGCCCAGCTGGGTCGCGTTCTCGGGAAAATCGACGAGCAGTTCCTCGGCGATCCCGGCGAGCAGCCGTTCCGCCCGCGCGTCGGCCGACCCGGCGGCGCGGGCGGGCAGGGCGGCGCGGGCGGGCAGGGCGGCGAGCGCGAGCGACGCGCCGCCCGAGGCGAGCAGGGTGCGGCGTGACAGCATCAACGATCCTCCGGTTCGGCGGCGTTCTCCACCACCAGCGTCGCGCCGTCCACCGCGACGATGCGGACGCGGGCGCCGACGGGCGCGTCGATCGCGCGCGCGGGCCAGGTGCCGTCACCGACGCGCACCCGGCCTCGCCCGCGGTCGATGGCGGCGGTGACGGTGACAACCTCGCCGACCATGCGGGCCGCCCGGTCGTTCAGCAGCGCGTCCTCGGTCGCGACGGGGTGGTCGCGGTACCAGCGGCGGCCGACCGCGACCGCGACGCCGCTCCAGGCCGCGAAGGCCGCGAGCTGGCCGACGATGGGCAGGTCGGGGAGCGCGAGCAGCATCAGTCCGGTGATCGCGGCCGCCAGGGCGACGAAGACGAGGAAGACACCGGGAGCGATCAGCTCGGCCAGCCCCAGCGCCAGCGCGGCGATCAGCCACAGGCCCGCCGCGCCCGCGCCCCAGTCGCCCGGGTTCACTGCGACGGCAGCTCGAACGGCCCGCGCCGCTCCGGGGTCGCTGGCTGGGCGGCCGGCCTGGGCGTCCCCGCCTGCGGTTTGGGCTGCGACCCGATCGCCTCGCGCGCGAGCTCGCCGATCCCGCCCAGCGTCCCCATCAGCTGCGTCGCCTCGACCGGGAACAGGATCGTCTTGGCGTTGGGCGAGGTCGCGAACTTGCCGATCGCCTCCACGTATTTCTGCGCGATGAAATAGTTGATCGCCTGGACGCCGCCCTTCTCGATCGCCTCCGACACCGCGGTCGTGGCGCTCGCCTCGGCGGTCGCGGCGCGCTCGCGGGCCTCGGCGTCGCGGAAGGCGGACTCCTTGCGGCCCTCCGCCTCCAGGATCCGCGCCTGCTTCTGGCCTTCGGCGCGCAGGATTTCCGACGCGCGGCTGCCCTCGGCCTCCAGGATGTTGGCGCGCTTCTCGCGTTCGGCCTTCATCTGGCGGCCCATGGCGTTGACGATGTCGGCGGGCGGGCGGATGTCCTTGATCTCGACGCGGGTGATCTTGACGCCCCACGGCGTGGTCGCCTGATCGACCACGTCGAGCAGGCGCGCGTTGATCTCGTCGCGCTTGGACAGCGTCTCGTCCAGGTCCATCGATCCCATGACGGTGCGCAGGTTGGTGGTGGTCAGCTGCTGGAGCGCCAGGAACACGTCCGACACCTCGTAGGCCGCCTTGGCCGCGTCGAGCACCTGGAAGAACACCACGCCGTCGGTCGACACCATCGCGTTGTCGCGGGTGATGATCTCCTGCCCGGGAATGTCGATCACCTGCTCCATCATGTTCACCTTGCGCCCGACGCGGTAGAAGAAGGCGGGGTAGAAGTTGAAGCCGGGCCGCGCGGTGGTGGTGAAGCGGCCGAAATGCTCGATGGTGTATTGGTAGCCCTGGCGGACGATCTTGATCGACGCGAACAGGTACCCGAGCACCAGCGCGAGCAGCAACAGCGTGACGGTGACGGCCATATCCGGAACTCCCCATGCGGTCCGCCGCCACCTTAATGGCGATCGGGGGTTCGCCATAGGCAAATGCGCGGGACACGGTTACATGGCCCGCCACCCCCCTTTGGTATGCGGCGCTTCCATGGACATCCGGCTCGGCCTGACTTTCGACGACGTGCTCCTGTACCCGGCCGCTTCCGCCGTGCTGCCGAGCGGGGCGGACACGAGGACCCGGGTGACGCGGGGGATCGAGCTCGACATCCCCGTGCTGTCGGCGGCGATGGACACCGTGACCGAGGGGCAGATGGCGATCGTGATGGCGCAGCTGGGCGGCATCGGCGTGCTCCACCGCAACCTGACCGTCGAGCAGCAGGTCGCGGCCGTCCGGCAGGTGAAGCGGTTCGAGTCGGGGATGGTCGTCAACCCGATCACCATCGCGCCGACCGCGACGCTGGCCCAGGCGCAGGCGCTGATGACCGGCAACCGGATCAGCGGCGTGCCGGTGGTGGAGGCGGACGGGCGGCTGGTCGGCATCCTGACCAACCGGGACGTGCGCTTCGCCGAGAATCCGGCGCAGCCCGTGGCCGAGCTGATGACGCGCGAGAACCTGGCGGTGGTGCCCGCCCATGTCGGCAAGGAGGAGGCGCGGCGCCTGCTCCACCAGCGGCGGATCGAGAAGCTGCTGGTCGTCGACGAGGCGTACCGCTGCGTCGGGCTGATCACGGTCAAGGACATCGAAAAGGCGGTCGCGCATCCCAACGCGACCAAGGACGAGGCGGGGCGCTTGCGCGTCGCGGCCGCGACGACGGTGGGCGACAAGGGATTCGAGCGGACGGCGGCGCTGGTCGACGCGGGCGTCGATCTGGTCGTGATCGACACGGCGCACGGCCACAACCGCGACGTCGGCCTCGCGGTCGAGCGGGTGAAGAAGCTCAGCAACGCCGTCCAGGTGGTCGCGGGCAACGTCGCCACCGCCGACGCGACCCGCGCGCTGATCGACGCGGGGGCGGACGCGGTCAAGGTCGGGATCGGGCCGGGGTCGATCTGCACCACGCGCGTCGTCGCGGGCGTGGGCGTGCCGCAATTCACCGCCGTCATGGACTGCGCGGAGGGCGCGCGGGGGTCGGGCGTGCCGGTGATCGCCGACGGCGGCATCCGCACGTCGGGCGACGTGGCCAAGGCGCTGGCGGCCGGGGCGTCGTGCGTGATGATCGGGTCGCTCCTGGCCGGGACGGAGGAGGCGCCGGGCGAGACGTTCCTGTATCAGGGGCGGGCGTACAAATCTTATCGCGGCATGGGGTCGGTCGGCGCGATGGCGAAGGGATCGGCGGACCGGTATTTCCAGCAGGACATCAAGGATCAGCTGAAATTGGTGCCCGAGGGGATCGAGGGGCAGGTGCCCTATAAGGGGCCGGCGCGCGACGTGATCCACCAGCTGGTCGGCGGCGTGAAGGCGGCGATGGGCTATACCGGCTCCGCGACGCTGGAGGACCTGCGCGACCGGGCGCGGTTCGTGCAGATCACGGGGGCGGGGCTGAAGGAAAGCCATGTGCACGACGTGACGATCACGCGCGAAGCGCCGAACTACCCCACCCAGTGACGCCCGGCGCACGCACACAAGCCGCGATCGAGCTGCTGGACGGCATCGTCGCGGCGGCCGCCGAGGGCGGGGCGGCGGCGGACACCCTGATCGGGCGGTATTTCGCGGCGCGGCGCTATGCGGGGTCGAAGGACAGGCGCGCGGTGCGCGAGCTGGTCTACCGCGCGGTCCGGCGGTGCGGCGAACGTCCGGCGAGCGGGCGCGCCGCGATGCTGGCGGTGGCGGGGGAGGACGTGGGCGTCGCCGCGACCTTCGACGGATCGCCGCACGGCCCCGCGCCGATCGGGGCCGACGAGCGCGGGGCGGCGGCCGGGCTCGCGCCTGCCTGGCTGATCGAGCTGTTGCGCGCGAGCGGGCTTGGCGACGACGAGCTCCCCGCGCTGATCGACCGGGCGCCGCTCGACCTGCGGGTGAACCGGCTACGCGCCGAGCCGGGCGAGATCGCCGCGAGGATCGAAGGCGCGGAGGCGATCGACGGCCTGCCCGACGCGCTCAGGCTGCCGGCGGGAACCGACGTCGCGCCGCTCGCCGGGCTGGTCGAGGTGCAGGATGCCGGGAGCCAGGCGGTCACGCTCGCCACCCTGGCGCGGCCGGGGGAGCGGGTAGTCGACCTGTGCGCGGGCGGCGGCGGCAAGACGCTCGCGCTCGCGGCGATGATGGCCAACGAGGGGACGATCCTGGCCTGCGACACCGATCGCGGGCGGCTTCAGCGGCTGGCGCCGCGCGTCGAACGGGCGGGGGTGACGGTCGTCGAGACGCGGTTGCTGAACCCGAACCGCGAGCTGGAGGCGCTTTCCGAGTGGCGCGACGCCGCCGACCGTGTGCTCGTCGACGCGCCCTGTTCGGGGACGGGGACGTGGCGGCGCAACCCGGAGGCGCGCTGGCGGCTCACTCCCGAGCGGCTGGACCGGCTGGCGGCGTTGCAGGCGCACCTGCTGGAGGTCGCGGCCGCGCTGGTGCGGCCGGGCGGGGCGCTCGTCCATGTGGTCTGCTCGCTGCTCGACGCGGAGGGGCGGGACCAGGTCGCGACCTTCCTGGCCGCGCATCCGGGCTGGACGGCGGAGCGGCCCGTGATCGGCTTCGGGCGGCCGCACGGGCTCGGGCTGCGGCTCACCCCCGCGCATGACGGGACCGACGGTTTTTTCGTCGCGCGCCTGAAACGGCCATGCTAGCCCTTCGCCCGTGTCCGGATCGGAGTGGATCATGCGCGTTTCTTCCCTCGCCGTCGCCGCCGCGCTGACGGTCGCCTCGTTGTCCACGTCGCTCAGCGGCCAGCGACCGGACGACGAGATCGACGCGCGCTCGGTCGCGCTGGTCGCAAAGGCGCGGGCGGCGCGGGCGGCGGGTAATCTGGAGGGCGCGACCGACCTGCTGGAGACGGCGGTCACGGTGGACCCGCGCAACCGGGCGGGGTTCCTGCTGCTGGCGCAGGTCGCCGACCAGCGCGACCTGCCGGGCAAGGCGATCAGGCTCTACCGCGAGGCGTTGCTGCTGGAGCCCAACGATACCGCCGCGTTGCGCGGGCAGGGCGAGGCGCTGGTCAGGAAGGGCGCGGTGGCGCGCGCGCGCGACAACCTCGCGCGCATCCGGACGCTGTGCAAGGGCGGCTGCCCCGACGCGGCGCAGCTGGCGGGCGTGATCGCCAAGGGGCCGCCGGTCACGACCGCCGCGGTGGTTCCGCAGAAATCCGCGACCGAGGGCAATCCCTAGACGCGCATCGCCCGCGCGACCGCGATCCAATCGGCGACGGGCACTGTCTCCGCGCGGCGCGCGGTCTCGATGCCGAGCGCGTCCAACGCCGCCAACGCGCCCGGCACGCCCTTGAGCGATTGCCGGAGCATCTTGCGCCGCTGGCCGAAAGCGGCGGCGGTCAGGCGTTCGAGCAGGAGGGCGTCGACCCCGGCCGGCGCGTCGGCGGGCGTGAGGTGGACGACCGCCGACATGACCTTGGGCGGCGGGGTGAAGGCGGAACGGTGGACGGCCATCGCGATCCGCGCGGCGCTGCGCCACTGGGCCAGCACCGCCAGCCGACCGTAATGGTCCGTGTCCACGCCCGCGACGATGCGCTCGGCCACCTCGCGCTGGAACATCAGCGTCAGCGAGCGCCACGGGGGCGGCCAAGGGCCGGACAGCCAGCCGACGAGCAACGCGGTGCCGATATTGTAGGGCAGGTTGGACACGATGTGCGGCTTGCCCCCGAACAACGCAGGCGCGTCGATCTCGAGCGCGTCGCCCTCGATCACGCGCAGGCGGCCGGGATAGGCGGCGCCGAGCTCGGCGAGCGCGGGCACGCAGCGGCGGTCGCGCTCGATCGCGGTGACGCGCGCCCCGGCGGCGAGCAACGCGCGCGTCAGGCCGCCGGGACCGGGGCCGACCTCCAGAACCTCCGCGTCGCGAAGGTCGCCGGGCACGGCGGCGATGCGCGCGAGCAGTTGGCCGTCGAACAGGAAATTCTGCCCCAGCGCCCTGGACGCCTGGAGCCCGTGCCGCGCGACGACCTCGCGCAGCGGGGGAAGGGCGGTCACGCCGCCGGCGCGGTCGCGAACCGCCGCTCGGCCGCCCCGTGCGCCATCGCGATCGCGGCGATCATCGCGCCGGGATGGGCGACGTCGCGGCCGGCGATGGCGAACGCGGTGCCGTGGTCGGGGCTGGCGCGCACGATCGGCAGCCCGAGCGTGAAGTTGACGCCCTCGTCGAAATGGATGGTCTTGAGCGGAACCAGCGCCTGGTCGTGATAGCAGCACATCGCCGCGTCGTACCGTTCGCGCGCGCGCGGGTGGAACATCGTGTCCGCGGCGAGCGGGCCGACCGCATCGACCCCCTCCGCCTGGAGGGTCGCGATCGCGGGTTCGAGGATGTCGATCTCCTCGCGCCCGAGCGCGCCGCCCTCGCCCGCGTGGGGGTTCAGCCCCGCAAAGGCGAGGCGCGGCTGGGCGATGCCGAAATTCTTGCGCAGGCCGCGTACGGTCGCGCGCGCCTTGGCCAGGACCAGGTCGATCGACAGCGCTTCGGGCACCCGCGCCAGCGCGATGTGCGTGGTGATCGGCACGACGCGCAAGGTCGGCCCGGCGAGCATCATCACCGCGTTGTCGGCCGACACGCCGCACCGCTCCGCCACGAACTCGGTCTGGCCGGGATGGGTGAAGCCGATCGCGTAGAGCTGCGCCTTGGAGACGGGGCCGGTCACCAGCGCGCGCGCGGCCCCGGACTGGGCGATGCCCGCCGCCGTCTCCAG
The DNA here is from genome assembly GCA_964243325.1 of uncultured Sphingomonas sp. Taxonomy (GTDB): domain Bacteria; phylum Pseudomonadota; class Alphaproteobacteria; order Sphingomonadales; family Sphingomonadaceae; genus Sphingomonas. Next base: position 6,505 of record CAXTFF010000027.1, on the reverse strand, counting down.
CGCGGCGAGCGCGCAGCGCGCGCCCTCCGTGTCGGGGGCGCCCGGCGTGATCTCGCCGCCGCGGTCGATCGGCAGGATCGGCAGCGCGCGGTCGAACATCGCCACCGCCTCGTTCAGGTCACGCACGGCCAGGACGGGACCGGACCACACCCGCGCCACCGCGCGCGGATCGCCGACGACGACGAAGGGGGGCAGGCTCCGCTCCGCCCGCGACTCCCAAGCCTTGGCGACGATCTCCGGACCGACGCCCGCCGGATCGCCCATCGCGACCACCAGCGGCTTGGGAACCGGCATCTCAGCGATACTCGACCACCGCGTCGCGGCGAAGGTCGCGCAACTTCTGGGTCGCGCGCAGATTGACGCGGGTCTGTTCCAGCTGGGTCTGGATCTGGTCGGCGCGCGGCAGCTGGCCCGTGGTCGGATCGTCGCGCCCGCACAGCACCAGCGCGCGCACACCGTCGTCGGCCGACCCGAAGGGCGGCGTGGACTGGCCGACCTGAAGCTTGAGCATGATGTCCTGCAGCTGCGGCGGCAGGTCGCGGACGCGCACCGTATCGTTGTCGACGACCTCCGCGTTCAAGGTCGCGGCGACCTGCGCCACGGTGCCGCACCCGCGCAGCGCCTGCGTGGCGGTGGCGAACGCGGCGGCGCGCCGGGTCGCCTCCGCCTGGTCGGTGCCCGACGGGAACTTCACGGTCAGCTGCTTGAGGCTGAGGCGCGAGTCGCGCGGGTCGGCCGTCAGGATCTGGCGGCGGTCGCCCAGGAACAGGATCGACACGCCGCCGGGCACCGCGATCGGCCCGGCGACCTGGCCCGGCTGCATCTCGCCCGCCGCCTGCGCCAGCTCGGCGGGAAGCTGGTCCGCGCGGACCCAGCCCAGATCGCCGCCCACCGCGCGCGTCGACGCCTCGGAGAAGCTGCGCGCGAAATACTCGAACGGCTGCGCGCCCTTCTGGATCTCGCCGATGATCCGCCGGGCGTTGGCCGCGCCCTCCGCCGCGCGCTCGGGCGGGATGGCGAGGTAGATCTCCTTGAGGTTGTATTCGGTCACGCCCTTGGACGCCTCCAGCCGGTCCAGGATCGACTTGACCTCCTCGTCGCCGACATTGACGAACGGCTCGACCTGACGGCGCAGATAGCGCTGCCACGCCAGCTCGCCCTCGATCTGGCGACGCAGCGAGCGTTCGGACGAGCCCGACGCGCGCAGATACTCGCGGAAGCTGGCGGGCTGCTGCTTGAAATTGGTCGCGACGCGGTCGAAGCTCTGGTTGAGCTCGGCGGGCGTGACGGTGATGTCCTTGGTCTTGGCTTCCTGGATCTGCAGCGTCTCGTCGATCAGCTGGCGCAGCACCTGCAGCTTCAGCCGTTCGCGCTCGTCGCCCTCGATCTTGACCTGGTTGGCCGCGCCGATCAGCGCCACGCGCTGGTCGACGTCGGTGCCCGTGATCACCGCCTCGTTGACGATCGCGGTCGCCTTGCGGACGTTCGGGTCCACCTTGCCGAAGATCTGGAGGTTGGCGGGGATGTTGAGCCCGCCCGTGTCGGGGACGCTGCGGTCGGGAACGGTCTGCGCGACGGCCGCGCCGGTCAGGAGGAACAGGCCGACGACGCCCGCGGCGCGCGCCTTGCCGGAAAATCGCTTCACGTCCATTCTCAATCTCGCCATCGCCGGATATGCGTCGGAGCCCCCGAACGCCCCCGCGTCCTGCCCGATCTTCGCTGAATGGGGGCTTAGCGGCCCAGGTTGGTCAACGCCAGCGTCAACAGGAAGCTGTTGCCCGCGCGCGCGTCGCCGGTCGCTCGGTAATTGCGCCGCCAGGTGAGCCCGAGCCGCAGGCAGTCGTCCTCGTACTCGACGCCCAGACGGTGGCGGATCGGGTCGAAGCCGTCGGCGACCGACAGCGAGTCCTCGTCCCGGTCGGTCAGGTCGACGACCGCCGAGCCGAAGGCGGACCAGAAGCGCGTGACCTGGACGCGCCCCGCGACGCGCACCTCCTCGCGATCCTGCAGGTCCTCCGTCAACGGCGCGATGTCGCGGTTGAGGCGGAGATATCCGAGCAGCGCGTAGGTCGCGCGCGTCCCGATCGTGGCGTCGACCTCGTTGCGGCGCACCCCGAACCCGTCCTGGTCGAGCCGGAAGCGGTGGGTGAACGACACGAAGTCGCGGAACCGCACCTCCGTCCGGCCGACATAGTCGGAAAAGCGGTCGCTGAGGCCGGTGCCGTCGAAGAAGATGCTCTCGCGCCGGGTCAGGCGGTAGCTTTGGCCCACCAGCGTGTCGATCGACAGGCCGGGCAGGGTCGCGACCCATTGCACGCCGTAGGTGGCGCGTGGGCTGTCCTCGAACCGGTCGTAGCCGGGGAAGCGGTTGAGCGAGAACAGGTTCGAGTCCTCCAGGTCGACCGCGCGGGAGTCCTCGTTGGGGATCGACAGGTTGGCGAGGCGTGGGGAAGCGACGATCTGCAGGCGCGGGACCAGCCGCTGCGTGCCGCCCCACAAGGGCCCGACGAACGGCCAGCGCACGTCCACCGCCAGCGCCCCGATCGCGCGGTGGCTGAAGCCCTCGTCGCCCCGGTAGCTCGGCACGGCGGTCGAGAGCACGTCGCCCGTGTTGTAGGCGTCGGCGCGGGCGTAGGCGGTCAGCGTCACCTCCTGGCCCATCGTCGTCAGCCGCCGCAGGTCCCACCGGAGCGACGCGAACGCGCGTTGCGTGTCCTGGCCGTCGGTGCGGGTGAGCGCGAGCGTGTTCAGCTGCGCCTCGATGCGGCCGCCCACCAGCCCGTCCTCGAACCGGCGGCGCCAGTCGATCTCGGGCAGCGCGATCGGTTGCAGGCCCTGGCGGTCGTTGACGCGGAGCGTCTGCACCGCCCAGCCGGTGATGGAAAGGTAGCTGTTCGGGTCGATGCGCTCGACCCGGGCGGTGCTGCGCAGCCGGTCGTCGCGCGAGATGTCGTAGCGGCGCAGGAAGGTGCGGTCGGTGGTCACGCGCAGCGACCCGCTGGCGGACCATTCGGGCGACAGCTGGTAGCGCGCGAGCCCGTCGACATAGCCGCGCACGCCCATGCTGGTGTCGTCCGGGCGCTGCACCGTCAGGTCGTCGGCGCGGCGGCTGGCGGTGACGTAGCCGCCGATCCGGAACGCGCCCCGGCCGTCCAGCTGCCGGTACTCGGCGCGCAGCATCGGCAGCACGCTGGAATAGACCGTCGGCGCGACCAGGAAGCCCCGGTTGGGCGCGAGCCGGAAGTAGTAGGGCGTGGTGACGTTGACGCCGTTCGCGCGGCTGTAGCCGAAATTGGGGTTGAGGAAGCCGTTGTCGCTGCCGCCGCCCACCGCCGTCGAGAAGCTGGGCAGCGGGATGACGGGCAAGCCGAACAGGTGGAACCCCGGCCGGGTGAAATACACGCGCGACCGGTCGGGGCGGTAGGCGATGCGCGCGGCGGTGACCTTCCAGGACGGCTCCTTGGGGCAGCCCTCCGCGTCGATGACCGCGCACGGCGTATAGGCGGCGCGGTCGAGCAGGTAGGCCCCGCCCTCCTGCCGCACGCCCTTGTCGGCCGCCAGCCGCCCGCCCTGTTCGAGGACGACGAGCAGGTTGTCGACCACCCCGTCCTTCAGCGTGTCGGTCAGCTCGATCGAGTCGCCGTAGGCGACGTCGCCCGCCGGGTTGGCGACCGCGACGCCGCCGGTCGCGACGACCCGGCCGGTGGCGCGGTTCCAGGTGACGCGGTCGGCGCGCAGCCGCTCGCCCTCGCGCGTCATGCGGACCTCGCCCGTCGCGGTCACGATCTCGCCTTCGATGTCGTATTCGATCCGGCCCGCGCTGAAACGGACCTGGTCGGCGGCGGCCGGGGTTTCGGGCGCGGGCGCGGGTGCGGGTGCGGGCGCGTCGACCGCGGCCGGCGGAGCGATCGTCCGGTCCTGCAGGTCCTGCCCGGCCGCCGGCGCGCCGCGCCAGAGCGCGAGCGCCAGGACGGAGCCCGCCAGAAGGGTGGAACGCGATACGGACAGGAGCTCGAACCCTTATATCTCGGCCCGGACGTCCGCCCCGAACGGACGCCTCGGCATGGCCACGCCTATCGCATCCAGGCAAGCGCACCGCAATCGCGCGCTTTGCGCGTCCGCCCGGCTGGCCTACATGGCGGCGATCACCACCGTCGAGGCTTCCGCTCCCGTGACCATCCAGATCCAGTTCCAGCCGACCCTCCCCGCCGACGCCGCCGTCGTCCTGCTGCCCGTCGAAAAGGACGGGGTCGACCGGATCGTCTGGGGGAGGCACGACGCGCTGCGTCCGGTCGCCGCGGGCGCGGCGGCGGCGAACCGCTTCACGGGCGAGGCGGGCGCGACGCTGGAGCTGTTCGCGGGCGATCCGGTGCGCCACGTCGTCCTCGTCGGCGTCGGCGGCGGGGACGAGCCCGACTGGGAAAAGGCCGGCGGCGCGCTCACCGCGCGGTTCCTGGCCTCCGGGGCGACCGAAGTGACGGTCGACCTGTCGGCGCTTCCCGCCGCGCCCTCGCCAAAGGCGGTGGCGCGCTTCGCGGGCGCGGCGGCGCAGCGCGGGTGGCAGCACCACGCCTACCGCACCAAGCTGCCCGAGAAGTCGAAACCGACGCTGGAGCGCGTGGCGATCGCGGGCGCGCCGGACGGGACGGAGGACGCCTGGGCGCACCAGTTCGCGGTGACGGGCGGGCTGGAGCTGACCCGCACGCTGGTGACCGAGCCGCCCAACGTCATCTATCCCGAAACCTTCGTCGCCCACGTCCGCGCGCAGGTCGAGGGGCTCGGGCTGGAGATCACGGTCCTGGACGAGGCGGCGATGGCCGAGCTCGGCATGGGGGCGCTGCTCGCCGTCAGCCAGGGGTCGGCGCGCGCGGCGCAGGTGCTGGCGCTCAAATGGAACGGGGCGGGGGAGGGCGACCCGGCGCTGGCGCTGGTGGGCAAGGGCGTGACGTTCGACACGGGCGGCATCTCGCTCAAGCCCGGGCCGGGCATGGAGGACATGAAATGGGACATGGGCGGCGCGGGCGCCGTCGTCGGCGCGATGAAGGCGCTGGCGACCCGCAAGGCCAAGGCGAACGTCATCGGCGTGTGCGGCCTGGTCGAGAACATGCCCGACGGCGCCGCCTCGCGTCCCGGCGACGTGGTGACGTCGATGTCCGGCCAGACGATCGAGATCCTCAACACCGACGCCGAAGGCCGGCTGGTGCTGGGCGACGTCATCACCTGGGTGCAGCGCACGCACCGGGTGAAGACGATCGTCGACCTGGCCACGCTGACGGGCGCGATGATCGTCAGCCTGGGCAACGAGTATGGCGGCGTGTTCGCCAACGACGATCCGCTGGCCGACCAGCTGCTGGCGGCGGGCCTGGCGACGGGCGACAAATTGTGGCGTTTCCCGCTGTCCCCCACCTACGACAAGATGATCGACAGCCCGATCGCCGACATGAAGAACATCGGCGGCAAGGGCGCGGGCTCGATCACCGCGGCGCAGTTCGTCCAGCGCTTCGTCGAGGAAGGGGTGCGCTGGGCGCATCTCGACATCGCGGGCATGGTCTGGTCGGACAAGGCGGGCGCGGGCCACGACAAGGGCGCGACCGGCTACGGCGTGCGGCTGCTCGACCGCTTCGTCGCCGACAATTTCGAGGGCTGACGGGCGGGCGCGGGTGCGGGTCGACTTCTACCACCTGACCGCGCAGCCGCTCGACCGCGTCCTGCCGCAGATCGCCGAAAAGGTGGTCGCGGGCGGCGGTCGCCTGCTCGTCGTCGACGCGGACGAGGGGCGACGCGAGCGGATCGACCGCCTGCTTTGGGAATATAGCCGCGACGGCTTCCTGCCCCATGCGGTCGCGGGCGCGGGCGACGATGCGGCGCAACCGGTGCTGATCGCGTCGGACACGGTCGCGGGCAACGCCGCGCGCAACGTCGCGCTCGCCGACGGGCGGTGGCGCGGGGAGGCGCTGGGCTTCGACCGCGCGTTCCTGTTCTTCGACGAGGAGCGCGTGGCCGACGCGCGCGTCGCCTGGAAGGGACTGGCCGCGACCGACGACGTCCAGCGGCGCTATTGGAAGCAGAACGAGGCGGGGCGCTGGGAGCAGGCGGCCTGACGGTTGCTCCCCGGCCCCCGTCCGTCTAGGGCTCCGCGCGATTTCCGACACCGCAACGCAGGAGCCCGTGACCGCCATGGCCGCGACCAGGACCTTTTCGATCATCAAGCCCGACGCCACCCGCCGCAACCTGACGGGCGCGGTCACCAGGATGCTGGAGGAGGCGGGGTTGCGCGTCGTCGCGTCCAAGCGCATCCAGATGACGCGTGAACAGGCCGAGGGCTTCTATGCCGTCCACCGCGAGCGGTCGTTCTTTGGCGAGTTGGTCGACTTCATGATCTCGGGCCCGGTGGTCGTGCAGGTGCTGGAAGGCGAGAACGCGATGCAGCGCAACCGCGACATCATGGGCGCGACCAACCCGGCGAACGCGGAAGCAGGCACGATCCGCAAGGAACTCGCAGAGT
>CAXTFF010000026.1:0-13445 GCA_964243325.1 uncultured Sphingomonas sp. | reverse complement strand
GTTCGCGCAAGGTCCAACGTTTGAAGGTCGCGACCGTCAGGCGGGGGCGCAGGCGCGCGGCCTCGCCGCCCGCCGCCTCGACGCGCGCGGCGGCCCATTCATAGGTTTCGATCGCCTCTTTGAAGTCGTGCTCGACGCCTGGACGCAGTACTTTGACCGCGACTTGCGCGCCGTCGGTCGTGACGGCGCGGTGGACCTGGGCGATCGAGGCGGCGCCGATCGGCTGCTCCTCCACGCGCTGGAACAGGTCGGAGAGCGGGCGGCGCAGGCTCGCCTCCATCACGCCCCGGATGATAGGGAAGGGGACGGCGGGCAGCCGGTCCTGGAGGCGGCGGAGGTCGTGCGCGGCCTCCTCGCCGACCAGGTCGGGGCGGGTGGCGAGCGTCTGGCCGAGCTTGATCGCGGCGGGGCCGATCGCCTGGAACGCCTCGGCGTAGCGCGGCCGGTCGGGCAGGCGCGCGCCCAGCCGGGCGAGGCGGGCGAGGCGGCGGATGCCCGGCGGGGCGTTGGGCTCGCGCTCGATCCCGAGCAGCGCGCCGTGCCGCGCCAGGATGCGGCCCCAGCGCACCAGCCGGACGACGTGGGTGACGGCAGAGGTCAAGCGGTCAGATCCGCCATCCGCTATGGATCGCGACCAGGCCGCCCATGATCGGCTCGACGCGCGTGCGCACGAAGCCGGCGTCGGCGACCATGTGCTCAAAGGCGGGCATGTCGGGGAAGCGGCGGATCGACTCGATAAGGTAGCGGTAGCTGTCGGCGTCGTTGGCCAGCAGCTTGCCCAAACGCGGCACGACCCGGTGCGAGTAGGCGTCGTACAGGTCGGAGAAGCCGGGCCATTCGACCGTCGAGAACTCCAGGCAGAAGAAGCGGCCGCCGCGGACGAGGACGCGGTGCGCCTCGCGGAGCGCGGCGGGGATGTCCGTCACGTTCCGGATGCCGAAGGCGATCGTGTAGGCGTCGAACGCTCGGTCGGGAAAGTCGAGCGTCTCGGCGTTCGCCTCCGTCCAGGTCAGCCCCTCGATGCCCCGCTGCGCGGCGCGTTCGATCCCGACATCGAGCATGGCGGGGTTGATGTCGGCCACCGTCACGTCCGCGCCCGACTTGGCGAGCCGGAAGGCGACGTCGCCGGTGCCGCCGGCCATGTCGAGGATGCGGTCGGTCGCGCGGGGTTGGACCCGGCGCACGAAGCGGTCCTTCCACAGCCGGTGCATGCCCGCGGACATGGCGTCGTTCATCAGGTCGTAGCTGGCGGCGACCGAGGTGAACACGCCGCCGACGCGCGCGGTCTTCTCGGCGGGCGCGACCTGTTCGTAGCCGAAGGAGACGGTGTCGCTCATGCCCGCCGCCCTAGCCCGGCCTTGTTGGCGGAGCAAACGGCGCTTAGCTGGAACAGGTGCCCGAGCTCCCCGAAGTCGAAACCACCGTGCGCGGGCTCGCGCCGGTCCTGGAGGGCGAGCGCCTGGCGCGTGTCGTGACCCGGCGCGCGGACCTGCGCTTCCCGTTTCCACACGATCTGGGGCAGCGATTGGTCGGGGCGCGGGTGACGGCTCTCGGGCGGCGGGCGAAATACGGGCTGATCGACACCGACCGGGGCGATACGCTCGTCTTCCACCTCGGCATGTCGGGCCGGTGGCGCGTCGACCCGGACGAACTCGGAACCCACGATCATCTGGTGCTGGAGACGGCGGGCGGGCGGACGTTGGCGCTCAACGATCCGCGCCGCTTCGGCTTCGTCCATCTTCACGCGACGGCCGATCTTCCCGCCTACCCGCCTTTCGCGGCGATGGGGCCGGAGCCGCTGGGGGAGGGATTGACCGCCGCTCACCTGCTCGCGCGCTTCGAGGGCCGCGCCGCGCCGATCAAGGCGCTGCTGCTCGACCAGCGGATCGTGGCCGGGTTGGGCAACATCTACGTCTGCGAGGCGCTCCACATGGCGCGGATCGCGCCGGACCGGGCTGGCGGCCGCATCGCGCTGTTCCGGTTGGAGCGGCTGGTCGAGGCGATCCGCGCCGTGCTGGAGGCGGCGATCGCGGCGGGCGGCTCGTCGATCCGCGACTATGCGCGGCCCGACGGCGAGCTCGGCTATTTTTCGAAGCAATGGCGCGTCTATGGTCGGGAAGGGGAGGCTTGCGCGTGCGGGACAACCGTCAGGCGGCGCGCGGAGGGTGGCCGATCGACCTTCTGGTGCCCCGCCTGCCAGCGCGGTTGACGATTCCGGCCCGCTTGGCTAGGTCCCGCCCACTTCGAGAGTTCGGCGTCCGCGCCGGCGTTTCTCGCCAACCAGCATACGATCACGAGGACCTCCGATGGCGAACACGCCGCAAGCCAAGAAGCGCATCCGCCGCAACGACCGCCGCGCCGAGATCAACGGCAACCGCGTGGGCCGCATCCGCACCTTCATCAAGAAGGTCGAGTCGGCGCTGGCGTCGGGCGACAAGACCGCCGCCGCCGAGGCGCTTCATGCCGCGCAGCCCGAGTTGCAGCGCGGCGTGTCCAAGGGTGTGCTGCACAAGAACACCGCGAGCCGGAAATTCGCGCGGCTGACCAAGCGCGTCGGCGCGCTCGCCTAACCCGAACTCGACCGCGGTATGACCGGCCCGTCGGAGGATGCTTCGGCGGGCCTTTTCGCGCGCGCGGAACAGGCCGGAAACGACGGCGCGGAAACCCCTGATTTCCCGTGATTCGAGCGCATCCGAATCACGGAGTCGGGCCGGATCATAGCGCGAAGGATATGGTTAATCGTAGGTATTTCAACGACTTGTCATTTTTTCGGACGCATTTCCGCGCCTAAACCCGAGTCAATCCGGTTTATTTCAGAATAAGGACGGAAGCTTGGGTTGATCGTTAGGCGCAGGGGCGCATAACCCATCCTCAGCGACGGTGTTCACCGGGCGCGACTGACCAGCATTGGTTCATTTCACAGCCGGATCGCACCCGATCCGGCGACGGGGAAGACTTTGCCGATTTGATTTGACGGTCGCTCGCGGATCACGCGGCGGGCCGCGGGGAGAGCTGCGTGCATCACGGTCTGACCAGGACGGCGGAAGGCGAGCAGGCGCGGGCCTGGACCCGCGTGCGCGCCAACCTGCGCGAATCCGCCGGGCCACGGTTGTTCGAGCAATGGCTGAAGCCCATGGAATTGGTGGAGGGCGAGGAGCGCGACACGGTGCGCCTCGCCGTGCCGACGCCGTTCGCGGCCAATTGGGTCCGCAGCCATTACGCCGATCGGCTGCTGTTGGAGTTCCGGTCGCAGCTTCCCGCCGTCCGCACGGTCGCGATCGAGACCCGTGCGCCGGGCCTGCAGGCGTTGACCGCCACCGAGCCGCCTGCGCTGCCCACGGTCGAAGCGCCGAAGGACGCTTCGACCGTGGTCGCGCCCGTCGCGACGCGCGTAGCGGCCGCCGAGCGCCCGCCGCTCGACCCGCGCTTCACCTTCGACCGCTTCGTCGTGGACGCATCGAACCACGTCGCGTTCAACGCGGCGCAGGCGCTGGCCGAACCGGGCGCGCCGCGTTTCAGCCCGCTGTTCCTCCATAGCGGCACGGGGCTCGGCAAGACGCACCTGATGCATGCGATCGGCCACGCCTACCTCGCCCACAGCCCCGGCGCGTTGGTGCTGTGCATGTCCGCCGAGCGGTTCATGTTCGAGTTCGTGGCGGCGATGCGCGGGCGCGACACCCACGCGTTCAAGATGCGGCTGCGCGGGGCCGACCTGCTGCTGATCGACGACCTCCAGTTCATCGCGGGCAAGGACGCGACGCAGGAGGAGTTCTTCCACACGGTCAACGAGGTGATGGCGGCGGGCAAACGACTGGTCATATCCGCCGACCGCTGCCCGCAGGCGCTGGACGGGGTCGAGCCGCGGCTGATCAGCCGGATGGGCATGGGGTTGATCGCCGACATCAAGCCGCCCGAGCCCGCGCTGCGGCGCGCGGTGCTGGAGCGGCGGCTGGCGGACCTGCCGGGCGTGGTCGTCCCGCCTTCCGTGCTCGATCTGCTCGCCGACCGGATCGGATCGAGCATCCGCGAGCTGGAGGGCGCGTTCAACCGCGTCGTCGCCTACGCCCAGTTGACGGGCGAGCGGGTCGATGTCGATTTCGCGGTGGCCACCTTGGGCGACACGCTCCGGGGAGCGCAGAAGCGGGTCACGATCGACGAGATCCAAAGGCTCGTGTCGCAACATTTCGACCTCAAGGCGCTCGACTTGGTCTCCGCCAGGCGCGCGCGGGCGGTGGCGCGGCCGCGTCAGATCGCGATGTACCTGGCCAAGCGGCTCACCACCCGCTCGCTGCCCGAGATCGGGCGCAAGTTCGGGGGGCGCGACCATTCCACGGTGATCCATGCGGTGAAGCGGATCGAGTCGCTGCGCGACCAGGACCGCGAGGTCGACGGCGCGGTCAGGACGCTGCTGCGGCAACTGGAAGGCTGAGCGTGGCGCGGGTCCGGGCGACGGTCCGGACCCTGCCGGCGCGGCTCGGGCTTGTCCGCTAGAGTCGCAGGCCGACGGCCTCCTGCGCCGCGCGAAGCGTCGGGGCGGCGAGCGAGCGCGCGCGTTCCGCGCCCCGCGACAGCACCGCGCCAACCGCACCGCGATCGGCGAGCAGAGCCGCCGTCCGGTCGCGGATCGGCCCCAGGCGCGCGATCGCGAGATCGGCGAGGGCGGGCTTGAAGTCGCTGAAGCCCCAGCCCGCGTGGGTGGCGAGCACCGCCTGGACCGACTCGTCCGCGAGCGCGGCGTAGATCGTCACCAGGTTGCGCGCCTCCGGTCGCGCGTCGAGCGCGGCGGGATCGTCGGGGAGCGGATCGGGATCGGTGCGCGCCTTGCGGAACTTGGCGGCGATCGCGTCGTCGGGGTCGGACAGGTTTATGCGCGACTGGTCGGACGGGTCCGACTTCGACATCTTGGCGCCGCCGTCGCGCAGGGACATGATGCGGGGTGCGGCCTTGGACACGAGCGGCTCGGGCAGGGTGAACAGCTCGACGCCGAAATCGGCGTTGAACTTGGCGGCGATGTCGCGCGCGAGTTCAAGATGCTGCTTCTGGTCGTCGCCTACGGGAACGTGCGTTCCCTGATAGAGCAGCACGTCGGCGGCCTGGAGCACGGGATAGCCGAACAGCCCGACAGAGGCGCCCTCGCGGTTCTTGCCCGCCTTGTCTTTCCACTGCGTCATGCGGTTGAGCCAGCCGATGCGGGCGGTGCCGCCCAGGATCCAGCCGAGCTCGCTATGCGCGGGGACGCGCGCCTGGTTGAACAGGATCGAGCGGTCGGGGTCGATGCCGGCGGCAAGCAGCGTGGCGGCCATCTCGATCGTGTTGCCCGCCAGCTCGCGCGGGTCGATGGCGACGGTCAGCGCGTGGAGGTCCGCGAGGAAGAACAGGCATTCGTCGCTGGCCGCCATCGCATCCTGCATCCGGGTCCACTGGCCGATCGCGCCCAGATAATTGCCGAGATGGAGATCGCCGGTCGGCTGGATGCCGGAAACTACGCGCATGGTGTCGGTCCTCAACTGGCCGCCCGGCGCCGCAGGAGCGCCCGGAGGTCGGACGGTCGGAAAGCGCCGGTGGCGAAGCAGGCGACCGCGTAGATCAGGCCGCCGGTCGCCACCAGCAGTCCGAGCGCGGCGAACCGCTCGAAGCTCGATCCGGTGAGATGGGGATCGAGCAGCCGGTCGAGCGCGAACAACGCCGCGCCCATCAGCGTCGCCGCAAGCGCGAGCCGGGGCAGGCGGCGGAGCAGCCGACGGTCGGCGGTGAAATGGCCACGCCGGTGGAGCGCGCGATAGAGCAGCCAGACGTTGACCGTCGAGGCGAGCGCGGTGGCGAGCGGCGGGCCGACATGCGCGATCAGCGGTATGAGGACGATGTTGGCGACGATGTTCACCGCGATCGCGATCGTGGCGAAGCGGACGGGGGTGCGCGTGTCCTGGCGGGCGTAGAAGCCGGGCGTCAGCACCTTGACCATCACATAGGCGGGCAGCCCCACCGAAAAGGCGGCGAGCGCCCAGGCGCAGCGCACCGTGTCCTCGGCGGTGAACGCGCCGTGCTGGAACAGCCCGCGCACGATCGGCTCGGCGGCGACGACCAGCGCGGCCATCGCGGGGAGGGTGAGGAACAGCGCGAGTTCGGTGCCGCGGTTCTGCACCTCCATCGCCTCGACCTCCTTGCCGCCGCCGAGCAGGCGGGAGATGGTCGGAAGGAGGATGGTGCCCAGGCCGATGCCGATCAGCCCGAGCGGCAATTGGTTCAGGCGGTCGGCGTAATAGATGTAGGAGATCGATCCGGGTTCGAGCAGCCGTCCGGCGAGCGCTGTCGAGATGACGAGGTTGATCTGCGTCGCGCCCGCGCCGAGCGCGGCGGGGAGCATGAGGCGGAACAGGCGGCGGGTGTCGGGATCGAGGCGGGGGAGCCGCAGGCGAAGGCTCAGCCCCGCGCCGCGGCAGGCGAGGACGAGCCAGGCGAGCTGGAGCACGCCGCCCACCGTGACGGAGATCGCCTGGACGCGCGCGGTTTCGAACGGGTCGCCGCCGTGGAAGAACCACAGCCCCGCGATCATCGCCAGGTTGAGCAGGATGGGCGCCGCGGCGTTCACCCAGTAGCGGCCGACCGAGTTGAGGATGCCGCCCAGCAGCGACACGAGCGAGATCAGCCCCAGATAGGGGATCGTGATCCGCGACAGCAGCACCGCGAAGGCGAACCGGTCGGGGCCGGGATCGTTGAACCCGCCCGACAGCGCCCAGGTGATCGGCCAGGCGGCGAGGATCATCAGCAAGGTGGTCGCGAGCAGGACGGGGAACAGCACCGCCAGCGCGCGCTCGGCGAAGCGGAGCCCGGCCGCGAGCTCGCCGTCCTCGGCCACGCGGCTGTTGAAGAGCGGAATGAACGCGGCCGAGAACGCGCCCTCGGCGAACAGCGCGCGGAACATGTTGGGAAGGCGGAACGCGACCAGGAACGCGTCGGAGGCGAAGCCCGCGCCGACATAGGTCGCCTGCAGCGAGTCGCGCCCGAGCGCGAGCACGCGGCTGACGAGGGTCAGCCCGCCGATCGAGCCCAGCGATTTGAGGAGGTTCATGGCCGGGCGGCGACCGGCGCGACGTTACGGATCAGGCCTGGCCCATCGGCGCGGCCATCGCGGCGCCCTGCTGATCGAGCTGCTGGAGGAACAGCGCGCCGAAGTCGATCGGCTCCAGCAGGAGCGGCGGGAAGCCGCCGTCGCGGATCGTGTCGGCGACGACGCGGCGCGCGAAGGGGAAGAGCAGGCGCGGTGCCTCGCCCAGCAAGAAGGGCTGGATATGCTCGGCGGGGACGTTGCGGAGGCCGAACAGCCCGGCATAGGAAAGGTCGACGATGAAGGCGGTCTGGCCGTCGGAGTCGGCGCGCACCTCGATCTTGAGCACGACCTCGTGCACCTCCTCGCCGACCTGGGCGGCGGCGATGTTGAACTGGACGTCGATTCCCGGCGCGACCTGGTTCTGGTAGACGGCGGGCGCGTTCGGGTTCTCGAAGGACAGGTCCTTGACGTATTGCGAGATCATGCCCGCCGCGGGGGCGTCGTCCTCGCCGTTCGCCGGCGGCTGATCGCCCGCGCCGTTGTCCTCGAAAGCCATGATCCGTCCTCGAATGGGGGGTGGAAGGCGCGTCGGTCCCGCGCCGGAATGCACGTCGGCGCGACTAGCAGCGGCCCGGGCGCGTTTCAACGGGCGCGGGTTTTATTCAGGCGCGCCCAAGCCTATGTACGCCCACTGGATCGGAGGCCCGGGTGTTATACGTCATTCTTCTCGCCATGGTCGCCGGATTCCTGGCGCTGAGGCTTTATTCGGTGCTGGGCAAGCGGACGGGCCACGAGCAGGCGTTGCCCAAGCCCGCCGAGGAGCGGTCGAACGTCGTCGCGCTGCCGCGCGCGATCGACGCGCAGGCGGAGCCGCGCGAGACGGGGCCGCGTCCGATCGAGGCGGGCGCGGAAGGCGGCCTGCGCCAGATCGTCCAGGCCGAGCCCGGGTTCGACGTGGCGCGGTTCCTGGAAGGCTCCAAGGCGGCGTACCGGATGACGTTGGAGGCGTTCTGGCGCGGCGACGAGGCCGAACTGCGCGAGTTGGCGACCGACGGCGTCGCGGACGCCTTCGTCCAGTCGATCGAGGCGCGGCGCGAGGCGGGCGAGCGGCTGGACAACCGGCTGGTGACGATCGAGCGCGCGACGATCGCCGACGCGCGGCTGGCCGGGCGCGAGGCGCGGATCACCGTGCGCTTCGACGCGGACATCGCGGCGGTCACGCGCGACGCCGAGGACCGGGTGATCGCGGGGTCGACCGACGACGCGGTCGAGACGCATGACGTGTGGACGTTCGCCCGGACGCTGGGCGCGCCCGATCCGAACTGGAAGCTCGCCGACACCGACGAGGCTTGAGCGTCGTGCGCGTCGTGGGTGCGTCGGCGCTCGTATTGTCGCTCGCCGCCTGCGTCGGCGGGAGCGAGCCTCCCAAGCGCGTTGCGGACAGGCCCGTTCTCGCTGATCCCGTGATCGGGGAGCGGACCACGCCTCTCGTCCGAGCGCCCGCTCCCGTCGTGGCGATCGTCGGCGCTACCCCGCTGCCGGCGACCCTGGCGATCGTACCCGCGGGCGCGGCCACCGCGCTGGAGTCGGGCGTGCTGCCTGGGCCGCCTGTCGCCGATCTGCCGATCACAGAGGCTCAGGCGGAAGCCGGGCGCGCCGCGTTCGCGTTGAGCTGTCCCGGGCTGCTGCGCCGCGCCGACGCGTCGGGGCTGACGAGCGGCGGCGACTGGCGCGCCGCCTGCGACGCGGCCAAGGCGACCGGCGCCGGCGGCGCGCGGCGCTTTTTCGCCGAGCGGTTCGAGGCGGTGCAGGTGGGGGACGGCCGCGCGTTCGCGACCGGCTATTACGAGCCGGAGATCGCCGGATCGCGCGAGCGGCGGCCGGGATACGAAGTGCCGATCTATGCCCGGCCCGATGATCTGGTCGATGTCGATCTGGGCCGCTTCTCCGACGAGCTGAAGGGCCGCAAGATCAGGGGGCGGGTCGAGGGCACGAACTTCGTGCCCTATCCCGATCGCGCGCGGATCGAGGAGGGCGCGCTGGAGGGCCGGGCGCGCGTGCTGGCCTGGGCGGCGGACCCGGTCGAGATATTCTTCCTCCAGATACAGGGATCGGGGCGGCTGCGGCTGCCCGACGGGTCGGTGATGCGGATCGGGTACGACACGCAGAACGGGCGCGCCTATACGGGCATTGGCAAGCTGATGCGCGAGCGCGGGCTGCTCGGCCCCGGGCAGACATCAATGCAGGGCATCGTCGGTTGGCTGCGCGCGAACCCGGTGGAGGGGCGCGCGATCATGCGGGAGAATAAGAGCTTCGTGTTCTTTCGCGAGATCACCACCGCGCCGCTGGGCGCGATGGGGTACCCGGTCGCGGGCCGGGTGAGCGCCGCGACGGACCCCAAATTCACGCCGCTGGGCGCGCCGGTGTTCCTGTCGCTCGACCGCGCCGACGCGACGGGATTGTGGGTCGCGCAGGATACGGGCGGGGCGATCAAGGGCGCGAACCGGTTTGACACCTTCTGGGGCGCGGGGCGGTTCGCGGAGGCGACGGCCGGCGGCATGTCGGCGCGGGGCACGGCGTTCCTGCTGCTGCCCAGGGGCACGCTCGACAGGCTGAACGGCGCGCGGCTGGGAGGCGGCGGTGGCGGGGCGATCGCTACACCCTGACGAGCTGGCGCTGTGGCGGCGCGTGATGGCGAGCGTCAGGCCGCTGCGCGCGGTCGCGCCGGCTCGGCCGTTGGAGCGGGCGCCGACCGCCCCCGCTCCGGCTGCGGCTCCTGCTCCGAAAGTCGAGCCGGCGCGGCCCCGCCCTCAAGCGCGGCCGGTCGCGCCCCCGTCGCCGCCCAAGGCACCGCGCCCGGGCGTCACGCTGGACGGCGGATGGGACCGGCGGCTGGTGAAGGGCGCGGTCGTGCCCGACGACACGATCGACCTGCACGGGCATACGCTGGCGTCGGCGCACGCGATGCTCGACGCGCGGTTGGATCAGGCGGTGGTGCGCGGAGACCGGGTGCTGCTGCTCGTCACGGGCAAGCCGCCGCGCCCCGAATCGGAGCGGCCGCATGCGCGCGGCGCGATCCGGGCGGCGGTGGCGGACTGGCTGGCGGCATCGCGCCATGCCGGGCGGATCGCGGCGGTCCGCGGCGCCCATCCGCGCCACGGCGGAGCGGGCGCGCTCTACATCATCCTGCGGCGGGCGCGGGGGTAAGACGGGCGGCGAAAGGGACGACCTTGCCACGTTGGCGAGTGTTTTTCCGTCACTTTCACGGGCGCGCGTAACCGACACGAGCGCTCGGCCGCTGTTCCGAACTGTCATCAAAGAGCAAACCCGGACGCGCGGTCCCGAGTCGGAGCTATCCCTTGCAGGGACGGGTAGCTGTAGGACAGCGGATTATGCATTGTCCGCTTTCGACCCATGGCGGACATTCAATCGACTTGAGGACATCTGCCCCTGTTCAGGGGTCGCCCCCATATCCGGGAGTGTCGCGTTACTAAGCGCCGCCGGTTACGCTCTGCGTGCTACCCGGAAGCAGCCATGAAAAAGCTTGGCAGACAATGGTAGATCCAGCTCATCGAACTTGGGTGAAGAAAGCCGAGTTTCGGGCGGTGATGCCGGATCAAGCCATGGAAGCACAGACTCGATACCCGTCGTCAATGATGTTATGTCGGGCACTGCCTGCCACCGGATTGCGGCTATCCGACGCGCCGCACCCAAGGATGCGCTTGCATCGGCAGGGTCGATGGCAAAGACGGTCGTAGGGTCTTTCTCGTCCGCGAAGCTCACCAACGCGGGGTAATCCGGGCGGCGCAATATCGCGGAAGGTAGAACACGACGCGCTTCAGCAAAGCCCTGCTGCCAGTCTCCATATGCGTAGCGCTGCGACAACGACGGTCGGTGGTCGTCGTAACCCAGCACCGCATGAACCACATCGGACATCGGCCGACGCCAATCCTGCACGTTTAGCAGGGCGAACACATACCGGCCGTCATCTAATTGGACGAACGGAGCCTGGCCGAAGGTTGAGCTACTGCCACCCGCTTGGTTGCCCAGCCAACGAGGTGCGAGGAATATCTCAGTTTCGAGAACTGAGGATCCGCGGTTCACGCCGCGTGGCGTTTCCACTTCCAGTATCAAACTATACCGCAGGGTGCTGTTCTTTGCACCACATCCGGTTAGTAAAGTGGCGGCCCCGGACCCAAGGAGGCCGAGGACTCTCCTGCGCATCACTTCTTCAACGACCAAACAGACCCTGTTCGAGTTTGGTTTGGCGTCCGATAGGCCAGGTATGCGAAGCGGCAGCACTCACGATTGTTCATCGGTCGATGCTTACTCATCCGCGTCCATTGATCAACAATGTCAGCTTTCCACCCAGAGCGGACATCAAAATTTGGCCCGGTGCCTTCCTCGCTTCCACGCACGGGGCCCGGGATCAAGTCCGGGATGACGAACTGGCGGCGAGCGCGCGGGTGATCACGCCTTCGTAGATGTCGGCCAGCGCGAGGAGGTCGTCGACCGCGACCGCCTCATCGACCTGGTGCATCGTGGCGTTGATGAGCCCGAACTCGACGACGGGGCAGAGCTTCGACAAGAAGCGCGCGTCGGAGGTGCCGCCGGTGGTGGACAGCTCGGGCACGAGGCCAGTGCGGGCCGTGATCGCCTCGCTCACCAAGGTCGAGAGCGCGCCGGGCGGGGTCAGGAACGCCTCGCCCGAGACGCTGCCCGTGACCTTCGCGGCGGGGGCGTGACGCTCGACGATCGCGCGGACGCGGGCGATCAGGTCGTCGCCGCGCTGCTCGTCGTTGAAGCGGATGCTGAGCCGGGCGGCGGCATGGGCTGGGATGACGTTGGTCGCCCCGTTGCCGACATGGAAATCCGTGAACTCCAGGTTCGACGGCTGGAACCAAGCGTTGCCCCGGTCGAGCACCAGGCCGTCCAGCTCCGCGAGCGCGGCGACGAGCGGTGGGATCGGGTTGTCCGCCAGATGCGGGTAGGCGACGTGGCCCTGGCGGCCGGGCATTTCGATCCAGATGTTGACGGAACCGCGCCGCCCGATCTTGACCGTGTCGCCCAGGCGGTGGGCGGAGGTGGGCTCGCCCACCAGGCACAGATCGGGGCGGATGCCGCGTTCGGCCATGCGGTCCATGATGGCGCGGGTGCCGTGGATCGCGGGGCCTTCCTCGTCACCGGTCAGGAGGAGGCTGAGCGTGCCGGTCGCGGGGGCGCGATTGGCCGCCGCGATGAAGGCGGCGACCGCGCCCTTCATGTCGACCGCGCCGCGCCCGTGGAGGAGTCCGCCCCGGACCTCGCCGCTCCACGGACTTCCGGTCCAGCCCGGGCCGGGGGGCACGACGTCGAGATGGCCGGCGAAGGCGAAGTGCGGGCCGGCGTCGCCGCGCACGGCGATCATGTTCTCGACCGGGCCGTCGGGCGCGTCGCCGGCGACGAAGCGGTCGACCCGGAAGCCCTGTGCGGCGAGCGCGGCTTCGGCGACGTCGAACACCGCCCCGGGCGCGGGCGTGACGCTCTCGGCGCGGAGCAGGGCCTGGGCGAGGGGAAGGGGGTTCATCGGTTCAAACCCCGACCTTCACCCCGGGCTTGACCCGGGGTCCCGCTTCTTCCTTCATCGACGGCGGCAAGAAGCGGGACGCCGGATCAAGTCCGGCATGACGAGAAGGAGGAGCGACATCATGCCCAAGCTCGATCTGGACGCGATCCCGGCCACCAACGCGACCGGCTATCCTTCGCCGTTCGATGCGGCGGTGCGGGGGCGGTGGTACAAGCGGCTGGGCCCGGCGGCGGGGCTGACCGAATTCGGCGCGAGCCATGTCCGGCTGGAGCCCGGCGCCTGGTCGTCGCAGCGCCACTGGCACGGGGGCGAGGACGAGCTGGTCGTGATGGTGTCGGGCGAGGCGGTGCTGGTCGACGATGCGGGCGAGCATCTCATACGCGCGGGCGACGTGGTCGCGTTCCCGCGCGGCGACCGGAACGGGCATCACCTCCAGAACCGGAGCGACGCGCCGTGCGTCTTCGTCGCGATCAGCGCCGGGCCGCGCGCGGGCGGGGATTATCCCGACATCGACATGCGCTTCACCGCCGACGGGCGCTACGTCCATGACGACGGGACCGATTACGGCGCGAACCGGGTGTAGCATCAGGCGTTGGCGGGCTGCTCATACTGCTCGATCACCCATTCCTCCTCCTGCGCGCCAGCGATCCATTCCTGCATGTGCGGATGGTCGAACATCGCCTGCATGTAGCCGGTGGCGAAGCGGGCGATGGGGAGCTGGTAGGTGACGATGCGCGTGACCACGGGGGCGAACATCATGTCCGCCGCGCCATATTGCCCGAACAGGAAGTCGCCCGTCCCGCCGAAACGGGCGCGGGCCTGCGCCCAGAG
>CAXTFF010000025.1:1242-13533 GCA_964243325.1 uncultured Sphingomonas sp. | reverse complement strand
GCAAGCGGCTGGGCGCGGACGTCGTCAACATGCACGCCGCGCAGTCGAGCGTGAAAAAGGGCGAAACGCTGATCGACACCGCCCAGACCTTGAACGCGATGCGCGCGGACGTGCTGGTGATCCGCCACATGAGTTCCGGCGCGGTTCGGCTGATCGCCGACAAGGTCGACTGTCCGGTGCTGAACGCGGGCGACGGGCGGCACGAGCATCCCACGCAGGCGCTGCTCGACGCGCTCACGATCCGGCGGCGACGCGGGGGCATCGCCAACCGGCGCGTGGTGATCTGCGGCGACCTCCTCCACAGCCGCGTGGCCCGATCCAACATCCTGGCGCTGACCGCGCTCGCCGCCGAGGTCCGCGTCTGCGCGCCCGCCACGCTGATGCCCGCCGCGATCGAGCGCATGGGCGTGACACCGTACACAGACTTCGACCGCGCGATCGAGGGCGCGGACGTGGTGATGATGCTCCGCCTTCAGACCGAGCGGATGGACGGCGCCTACGTCCCCTCCCCGCGCGAATACCGCCTGCGTTACGGCCTCACCCCGGAACGGCTGGCCCGCGCGCCGGGCGCGTTGGTGATGCATCCCGGCCCCATGAACCGCGGCGTCGAGATCGATTCGAGCGTCGCCGACGGCCTGCAATCCGCGATCACCGAACAGGTGGCGATGGGCGTCGCGGTCCGCATGGCGTGCCTCGACGTCCTCACCCGCCGCGCGCGTGGGCAGGAGGGCTGGGCGTGAGCGCCACCGCCTTCCTGAACGCCGATCTCGTCTGCCCCGTCCAGGGCATCCGCCGGGGCGGACTGCTGGTGCAGGGTGGCGCGATCGCCGCGATCGGCACGATCGACGTGCCCGAGGGCGCGGCGGTGGTCGACTGCGGCGGCCTGCCGCTCGCGCCGGGCATCGTCGACCTGGGCGTGTTCAGGGTCGACCGCCGCGCCTTCCGCGCCGGGGGCATCGTCCGCGTCGCGCTCATGCCCGACCAGTCGCCGCCGCTCGACGATCCCGGGATCGTCCAGCGCGCCAGCCTCGTCGGCAAGCCCGACCTGTGGATCCACCCGATCGCCGCCGCCACGCGCGGCCTCAGGGGCGAAGAGCTGGCCGAGTTGGCCTTCTGCCGGTCGGCGGGCGCGCGCGCCGCGGGCACGGGCGCCCGCTGGATCGCCGATACGGGCGTGATGCGCCGCCTGCTCCACTATGCCCGCGACCTCGATCTCGCCGTGGTCGCCCACAGCGAGGACGCGGGCCTGACGCATGGAGCCGTCGCCACCGAGGGCGAGACCGCGACCCGCCTGGGCCTTCCCGCCGCCCCCGCGCTCGCCGAGGCGCTGAGCGTGGCGCGCGACCTGATGCTCGCCGAGGAGACGGGCGCGCGCCTCCATCTGCGCCAGGTGACCACCGCCGCCGCGCTCGACCTGGTCCGCGCGGCCAAGCGCCGCGGCGTCCGCGTCACGGGCGGGATCACGCCCGCCCACCTGTTCCTGTCCGACATCGCGGTCAGCGACTTCCGCACCTTCGCCCACCTCTCCCCGCCCCTACGCGACGAGGCCGACCGCCGGGCCTGCCTGGCGGCGGTCGCGGACGGGACGATCGACGTGCTGTGCTCGGGCCACCAGCCGCACGGGCCCGAGGCCAAGCGCCTGCCCTTCGCCGATTCGCAAGCGGGGATGGCGGGCGCGGAGACGCTGCTCGCTTTGGTGCTGGGGTTGGTGCGCGACGGCCTGCTCACGCTAGACCGGCTGTTCGCGATGCTCTCGCGGGCTCCCGCAAAGGTGCTCGGCCTCGACACGGGCACGCTGGAGGTCGGTGGGCCCGCCGACCTGCTGCTGTTCGACCCGGACGCGCCCTGGCGCATCGACGCCGAACGGTACGAGGGCCTTGCGGGCAACACGCCGTTCGACGGACTCCCCGTCCAGGGCCGCGCGCTCCGCCTGTGGAAGGGCGGGCGCGAGGTCCTCTAGCCCAGCGCCCCGACTTAACGCATCGCCAGCTGGACGCCCGGCCCGCACCGCCACTGCGCGGCCCCGTCTCCCGCGCCCGCGCGCACGAAGCACACGCCGCCCGTCGCCTTGTAGCGCCGGCACGTCGCCGCCGCGTCCGTGCGCGTGAAGCCGCCCACCGACAGCCTGTAGAAGGCGCGGTCGCCCATGGCGAACCGCGCGCCCGTCGGCGTCCTGCCGTGGAACGCCGCATAGCGCCGCACCGCGCGGCTCCAGGCGTCGCGCGCGACCCCGACCGTCCCGAACGCGCCGAGCTGGACATAGAAGTCGCCCTTCGCCGAAGCCGCGACGACGGCCTTGGCCGCGACCGGCGGACGCTGCGGCTTGACCGCCGCCGCGACCTTGATCGCCCCGGCGGCGGGCCGGATCACCGGCACCGCCTGCACGACGATCCGGGGAGCGGCGACCGTGACCTCCTCCGTCACGGGAACCGTCGCCACCACCGGCGGCGGCGCGACCGGGTCGGAGGCGGCCGTCACCGGCGACGCCGCGACCGGGGCGGGCGCGTTCAGCGCCAACGCCACCGGACGCCCGGCATCGGCGACCGCCGTGACGCCCAGCAGGTGCGCGACCTGGTCGGACGCGGCGCGCGGCTGCGCGAACGCGGCCCACTGCGTCATGCGCGCGTCGATGTCGCCCGGCGACAGGTCGGCCTCCGCGACCGCCTTGGCCATCCCCCACTGCCCCGCCAGCGCCAGCGACAAGGCGAGGTTCTGGCGCGTCTTCGCGACCGCTCCCGGCTGGCGCGCGACCTGCGTCAGGAACGCGACCGCCCCCGACGGATCGCCCGCCAACGCCATCGCCAGCCCCCGGTCGGTGTCCGGGATCACCCCGGCATGCGCGTCGAGCGTCCGCCGCGCGACCGCCCAGTCGCCGGTGGCGATCTGGGCCAACACCAGGCTCAGCGCCGCGCGCCCGTTGCGCGGGTCGAGGCCGACCGCCTCTTCCAGCGTCGCCCGCGCCGAGGCGAAGCGCCCCGCCTGCAGATAGCTTTGCCCCAGCAACGCGCGGTGTCCGGCGTCGTGCGGGGCCAGGCGCACCGCCTCCTCCGCGAGCGCCACCGCCCTGGCCGCGTCGCGCTTGCCCAGCGCCTTGGTCGCCTTCTGCGCGACCGACGTCGCCGCCTTGAAATCGCCCGCTTCGTCGCGCGCGGAGGCGACGGCGACCGTCCCCCCCGCCAGCATCAGCATGGGCAGCGTCAGGTTCATCAGGGTGCGCGTCGTCATGGCGGCTCCGATCATTTGCGGGTCTTGGATGGGGGCAGCTGCGCGATCAGCGCGTCCACCTCGGGGCTCCGGTCGATCAGCCGGTCGAGCGCTTCGGCCACGATCGCCTGCGCCGACCGGTTGGCGAGCGCGCTGGCGATGCGCAGCCGCAAGTGCCGCTCCGCATCCAGCCGCAGCGTGAACGCCGCCTTGCCCGCCTTGGTCTGCTTGGCCGAGTCGCGCCCGATCCGCGTCGCGGTGGCCAGCGAGATCGGGCGCGGCTGGACAGGCTCCTCCGCCGCCTCCGGCTTGGCCGCCTCGGCCGTCTCGATCCGCTCCGTCAGCGCCTCGCGCGCCACCAGCACGGGCGGCACCGGCGCGGGCGCAGCCGCCCCGATCGGCGTCGGCTCGGGCTCGGGCGCGTGGCCCATGTCGTTCCAGCCGAGATCGTCGGCGGTCATCGCCCCCGACGAGAAGCCGCCATAACCCTGCCGCCGCATGGCGGGCGAGGCCTGGCCCTTGCGCGCGAGCAGCTGCGACGACAGGCTCGCGAGCGGCCGGGCGTTCGACACCGCGCTCATCCCGCCACCCGCCGGCCGAAGCCGCCCACGCCCGGACGCGGCGACGCCGCGCTCGGCACGGAGAACACCGTGCGGCGGAAGTTCTTCTCCAGCCGGTCGGCGATATAGGTCCATAGCGCCGCGACCTCGGCGGCCGACTTGCCCTTGGGATCCGTTTCCATGACGGTGCGCCCGTCGATCATCGACGCCGCGAAGTCGGTGCGCTGATCGATGGTGATCGGCGCGACGGTGCCGTGCTGCGACAGCGCCACCGCGGCGTCCGACGTGATCCGCGCCTTGGGCGTCGCGGCGTTGACCACGAAGATCAGCGGCTTGCCCGCCCGGTCGCACAGATCGACCGTGGCGCCCACCGCCCGCAGGTCGTGCGGGGAGGGTCGCGTCGGCACCACGATCAGCTCGGCGACCTGGATCACGCTCTGGATCGCCATGGTGATGGCGGGGGGCGTGTCGATCATCGCCAGCTTGAACCCTTGCTGGCGCAGCGACTCGAGGTCCGCCGCCAGCCGCGCCACCGTGGTCTGCGCGAAGGCGGGCAACTCCGCCTCGCGCTCGTTCCACCAGTCGGCCAGGCTCCCTTGCGGGTCGATGTCGATCAGGACGACGGGGCCCTGGCCCGCCAGCTGCGCCTGCACGGCCAGATGCCCGGATAAGGTCGTCTTGCCCGACCCGCCCTTTTGCGACGCCATCGCGAGAACGCGCATGGTTCCTTCAACTCCCCCTGTTCGGCAGCCCGCTTGCCACGGCGGTCGCTAAAAAAGGGTGAACGGCGGCGACATGGATCACCCGGGCCGCGCCCCGCGCGGTTAGGAAATCTTCATCATCGCGACGCTAGAGACGCCGTGAACAAGGGGATTTCCATGCGCCAGACCGCCAGCCGACTCGTCGCCCTCATCCGCGACACCCGCGCCGCCACCGCGATCGAATACGGCCTGATCGCCGCCTTGATCGCCGTCGCCGCGACCGTCGCGATGGGCAGCCTGGGCAACCAGCTCAAGAGCACGTTCAAGAACGTCAACACCAAGATGGCGGTCACCCCGACCGCCTGATCCAGGGCGCGCTCGCGACGGGGCTTTGCCGCCGCGCGATTAGCGGGCATGATCCGTGTCTCTGGTTTTGGGGGGCGGACCATGTTCATGCGCGGATCGATGATGGGCGGCGCGGCCGCCGCGGCGCTGCTGCTGCTGGCGCCGCCGGGTGTCCTCGGCGCGGACGTGAAGGCGGGCGTCGATCTGTGGACGGCGGGCGAGTACCGCCGCGCGGTCGAGGAATGGCGTCCCCTGGCGGTGGCGGGCGACGCCGACGCGCAGTTCAATCTGGGCCAAGCCTACAAGCTCGGCCGCGGCGTCCCCGACGATCCCGCGTTGGCGGAGGCCTGGTTCCGCCGCGCGGCGCTCCAGGGTCACGCCCAGGCCGAGGACAATTACGGCCTGGCGCTGTTCCAGGCGAACAAAAAGGCGGATGCCCTCCCCTGGCTGGAAAAGTCGGTCGCGCGCGGCGAGCCCCGCGCGCAGCTCGTGCTGGGCACCATGCTGTTCAACGGCGATTCGGTGCCCGTGAACCTGCCGCGCGCCTATGCGCTCATGACCCGCGCCAGCGCCGCCGATCTGAAACCGGCGTCGGCGACGCTTGCGCAGATGGACACGCAGATCAGCCCCGACGACCGCCGGCGCGGACTGGAACTCGCCCGCACCTACGAGACGCAGGCGCGCATGGCCCCCGTCGCGCCGAACCGCGAGATCGTCCGCGCGGCCGGACCCGTCCAGCTCGCGAGCGCGGCCCGCCCGGCACCCGCCACGACCCCGACGCCCGGGCCGTCGGCGACCCCGACGCCGACCCCGCGCATGACGCCGACCTCGCGCGCGACGCCGACTCCGCGCGCCACCCCCACGCCCCGAGCGACGCCGACGCCCACCTCCCGGGCCGCGCCCACGCCCCGCGCGACGTCGGGCCGCGCCACCGTCCGCCCCACGCCCGCCGCGTCCCCGGCCGGCGGCTACCGCGTCCAGCTCGGCGCGTTCCGGGACGCCGGCAACGCCCGCGCGCTCTGGAGCCGGGTCGGCGGGCGCGTCGGCGGCCAGGCCAGCTACCCCCAGGCGGGCGGCGTCACCCGCCTCCAGGCCGGCCCGTTCCGCACCCGCGCCGACGCAGCCCGGGCCTGCGCCGCCGCGCGCACCCCGTGCGTGGTGGTCAGGTCGTGATGCCCGCGGCCTGACGGCGTCTCCGGAAACGCGGGATCAGGCCGACGCCCACTCCGCCCGGGGCAGTCCTTGCGCATAGAGCAGCGCGCTTAGGTCCCCATGCTCGATCCTGGCCCCGGCCGCCGCCGCGACCACCGGCTTGGCGCGGAACGCCACGCCCAGCCCCGCCGCCCGGATCATCGAAAGGTCGTTCGCGCCGTCGCCGACGGCCAGGCACCCCTCCATGCCCACGCCCGCCTGCGCGGCCGCGCGCGCCAGCTCGCGCTCCTTGATCTCGGCGCCCACGATCGGCCGCCGCACCCGCCCCGTCAGCCGCCCGTCCGCGACCTCCAGCACGTTGGCGACCGCGCGGGTGAAACCGATCAGCTCGGCCACCGGCTCGGCGAAGCGCGTGAACCCGCCCGACACCAGCACGCAGGTCGCACCCCGCGCGCGCATGGTCCCGACCAGCGCCCGCGCGCCCGGCATGATCCGCACCCGCTCGGCTAGGCACCGCTCGATCACGTTCTCCTCCAGCCCCGCCAGAAGCGCCACCCGCGCGTCCAGCGCCGCCTCGAAGTCGAGCTCGCCGCGCATCGCGGCCTCCGTGATCGCGGCGATCTCCGGCTTGATCCCGGCGTAATCGGCCAGTTCGTCGATGCATTCGACGGTGATCATCGTCGAATCCATGTCGGCGACCAGCACCGCCTTGGCACGGCCGGCGGTGGGCTGCACGATGCAATCAGCCGCGACGGTCCTTCCTACGATCGCGAGCGAAAGCGTGCCGGCCAGGTCTCGAAGGCCGTCCGCAAGGTGCGCGCAATCATGGGTCGAGAATGCTCGTGCGGGTGCGAACGTCAGATCGGCCGCGTAGCCCTCGTCAAGCCAGCTTACGCCGAGCAACCTCCCGGCGGTCCGATCCATGTCGAACTGGTGAGCCCACTCGCTCAGGACGTTATCGGCGAGCGATCCATCCGCTATCAATGTCGCCGTGAACATGGACCACCCTCCGCTCGCCGTGATCGCAGGCCCGACCGCGGGCGGCAAGTCCGCCGCCGCGCTGGCGCTCGCGGAGGCGACCGGCGGCACGGTGGTCAACGCCGACTCCGCCCAGGTCTACCGCGATCTCCGCGTCCTCTCCGCCCGCCCCTCTGCGCAGGAGGAGGCGCGCGCGCCGCACCGGCTGTTCGGATATCTGAACGGCGCGGAAGCCTGCTCCGCCGCCCGCTGGGCCGCCGACGCGCGCGCGGCCATCGCGGACGCGACCGGGGCGGGCGTGCTCCCCATCCTTGTCGGCGGCACCGGCCTGTATCTCCGCACGCTGTTGAACGGCATCGCCCCCGTCCCCGCGATCGACCCGGCCGTCCGCGCCGCCGTCCGCGCGCTCCCCGTCGCCGACGCGCACCGCCTGCTTGGGCAAGCCGATCCGGAGGCCGCCGCCCGCCTCGCTCCCGCCGACACCACCCGCGTCGCCCGCGCGCTGGAGGTGGTCCGCGCGACGGGCCGCCCCTTGCGCGACTGGCAGGCCGAGCGCGCGGGCGGCATCGCGGCCGACCACCGCGTCGTCGGGGTCGTCCTGACGCCCGACCGCGACGCGCTCGCCGCGCGCGTCGACGATCGCGCGCGCGCCATGTTCGACGGCGGCGCGCTTGAGGAGGTCGCCGCGCTCGTCGCCCGCGACCTGTCCCCCGACCTGCCCGTCATGCGCGCGATCGGCGTGTCCCCGATCGCCGCGCTGCTCGCGGGCGCGGCCACCCGCGACGAGGCGCTCGCGCGCACCCGCCTCGACACGCGCCGCTACGCCAAGCGCCAGCGCACCTGGTTCGCGCACCAGTCCCCCGCCCACTGGACGCGCGCGGAGACGGCCGACGCCGCGCTGGCGGCCGCGCTGCGGGAGCTGGAGCGACGCCTAACGCCCATCGCGCGCGGCCACGCCTCGGTCTAGGAAGGCGCGGACGCAGCGAAAGGCGAACCCACCCATGCGCGTGTACCGCGACCAAGACGCCGACCCCACCCTGCTGGCGAGCAGGCGCGTCGCCGTGATCGGCTACGGCAACCAGGGCCACGCCCACGCGCTCAACCTGCGCGACGCGGGCGCGGGCGAGGTCGCGGTCGGCGTCCGCCCCGGCTCGCCCGCCGCCGCGCGGGCCGAAGCGGCGGGCTTCCCCGTCATGACCAACGCGCGAGCCGGGGCGTGGGCCGACATCGTCATGATCCTGGCCCCCGACGAGCGCCAGGCCGCGATCTGGGCCGACGACCTCCAGGCCACGATGAAGCCCGGCGCGGCGCTCGCCTTCGCGCACGGCCTCAATATCCATTTCCGCCTGATCGAGCCGCGCCCCGACCTCGACGTGATCATGATCGCGCCCAAAGGCCCCGGCCGCGCGCTCCGGTCCGAATATCTCGCCGGGCGCGGCCTCGCGTGCCTGATCGCGGTCGATCGGGACGCGACGGGGAACGCCCACCCCCTCGCGCTCGCCTACGCCGCGGCGATCGGCGGCGGACGCGCCGCGATCATCGAGACGAGCTTCCGCGAGGAATGCGAGACCGACCTGTTCGGCGAGCAGGCGGTGCTGTGCGGCGGCCTGTCGCACCTCGTCCTGGCGGGCTTCGAGACGTTGGTCGAGGCGGGCTACGCGCCCGAAATGGCCTATTTCGAATGCTTGCACGAGGTGAAGCTGGTGGTCGACCTGATGCACGAGGGCGGGATCGCCCACATGCGCCGCGCCATCTCCAACACCGCCGAGTACGGCGACGTCACCACCGGCCCGCGCCTGGTCACCGACGAGACCCGGCGCGAGATGAAGCGGGTGCTGGACGACATCCAGGCGGGCCGATTCGTGTCGCGGCTGGTGGCCGACGACCGAGCGGGGTCGCCGGAACTGAAGGCCGCGCGCGAACGGGCCGCGGCGCACCCGATCGAGAAGGTCGGGACCGAAATCCGTGCGCTGATGCCGTGGATCGGCGCGGGCGAGGCGGCCGACCCCGGGCGGAGCTGACGGGCGACGCAGCGTTTCCGTTTCGCCCCTGTCCTACCACCACCGCCTCGTGCATGATCGCGCAAGGGTCGGGATCGCGCCCTGGTCATGGCGACCTTCCGCCTCGGCCACGGAGCGTTCTTGGCGTGATCTTTAGTGACCTTTCGATCGTGGAGACCATCCGATGCGCCGCCTCGTCCCCGTCCTCGCCCTCCTCCTCGTCGTCCCCGCGGTCGCGCAGACGCCCGGCCGGCCCGACCCGCGCCTCGTGACCGCGGGCGCGTACGCGGTCGACGTGAATCACACCCAGGTCACCTGGTCGGTGAACCATCTCGGCTTCTCGGTGCTCCAGGGCCAGTTCGGCGCGTCGGGCGGCCGGGCCGTCATCGACCCCGCGCGCCCCGCCGCCGCCAAGTTCGACGTCACCTTCGACGTCCGGGAGCTCTCGGTGACGAGCGCGGCCTTCGCCGGACACCTGAAGAGCGCCGACTTCTTCGACGTGGCCAAGCATCCCACCGCACGCTTCGTGTCCCGCGCCGTGGCGATGCGGGGCGGCGCGGGTACGGTCGCCGGCGACCTGACGATCAAAGGGATCACCAGGCCCGTGACGCTCGACGCCACCTTCGTCGGCGCGGGCGCGAACCCGCGCAGCAAGAAGACCAATTTCGGCTTCCGCGCGACCGGGGCGATCAAGCGGAGCGATTTCGGTCTGGGCCTGGCCGCGCCCGCCGTGTCCGACCGCGTCGACCTCCAGATCAACGCCGCGTTCGAGGCCGTCTAGCCCGCTCGCGGCGCCGGCGAGCATCCCGGGGCGGTCAGGCGCGCTCGGACCGGCTCCGCGTCACCTCGCATCCGACGCTGGCATCCGGATAGATGTCGGGCTTGGTCGACCGCACCGTCGCCTCGACCACACGCTCGTCGCCCAGGCACAAGGCCGCGACCGCGTCGCACAGCGTCTCCTGAAGCGCGAACACCCGCTCGCGCGCCATGGCGTGGACGCCCTCGCGCACGAAATCGTAATCGAGCACCTCCTCGATCCGATCGTTCGCCACGGCCCTGGGGTAGGCCACCGTCATGCGCACCGAAAGCCGCACCCGCTGCGGTCCCGCCAGCTCGGCCGGATGGATGCCCAGTCGGATCGGCACCTCCAACCCCTCGAGCAGCGTGACGTAGCGTATCTCAGCCATGGACCTCCTCCCGTTCCTCGAACATCACGTCGCCCCCGCGCGGCAGGAAGCGCTGCCCGCAATCGACGAACAGGTTCTGCCCCGTGACGCCGCGCGCCTCCAACAGGAACGCGACCGCGTCCGCGACGGCGCCGGCCCCGACCGGCCGGCGCAGCAGGTTCTTGCGCGAGGCCGCCGCGAACTCGCCCGCGCTCTGGTCGCCGCTCGGCAGCGTCAGCCCGGGCGACACCGCGTTGACCCGGACATCCGGCCCGAACGCCTGCGCCAGCATCCGCGTCGCCCCGTCCAGCGCGATCTTGCCGCCCGTATAGGAGAAGAAGTCGGGATTGAGATTGGCGACCTTCTGGTCGAGCAGGTTCACCACCGCCCCGTCCTCCAGCTCCGGCTGCGCCGCCAGCGCGCAGGCGAGCCGCACCGGCGCGGCGTAGTTCACCCGCGTCAGCCGGTCGAGCAGCTCGGCCGACACGCCGGGCGGCCGATCGAACTCGAACAACGACGCGCTGTTGACGAGCGCGTCGACCACGCGGCCCGCGGCCGAGCGTGCATCGCCGATCAACCGGCTCACCGCTCCGTCGTCGGCCAGGTCGGCCGCGATCGCGACCCCGCCCAGCTCGACCGCCAGCGCCCGCGCTTCCCCGTCCGAGCGGTGGTGATGGACCACCACCCGCCACCCCCCGGCGGCCAACCGCCGCGCGATCGCCGCGCCCAGCCGCTTGGCCCCGCCGGTGACGAGCACTGTCCGCCCGCTCAGCATCCCATCAGGGCCAGGACCTCGCGCCGCGACCGCTGGTCCTCCTTGAACACGCCCATCATCCGGCTGGTCGCCATCGTCACGCCGGGCGTCCTGACGCCGCGCGCGGTCATGCAGGCGTGGCTCGCCTCGATCACCACCGCGACGCCCAGCGGCTTCAGGTTGTCCCAGATGCAGTCGGCGATCTCGGCGGTCAGCCGCTCCTGCACCTGCAGCCGCCGGGCATAGGCGTGAAGCACGCGCGCGAGCTTCGATATGCCGACCACGTGGTTGCGCGGCAGGTACGCGATGTGGGCCTTGCCGATGATGGGGGCCATATGGTGCTCGCAATGCGATTGGAACGGGATGTCGCGCAGCAGCACGATCTCGTCGTAGCCGCCCACCTCCTCGAACACGCGCGCCAGGTGCTTTTCGGGCTCGTCGCCGTAGCCCGAGCAATATTCGCGCCACGCCTTGGCCACCCGGCGCGGCGTGTCGAGCAGCCCCTCGCGGTCGGGATCGTCGCCCGCCCAGCGGATCAGCGTGCGGATCGCGTCCAGCACGTCGCCGGGCACGATCGGCGTCGGGTCGAGCCCGATCAGATCGCCGTCCGCCGCGTCGTCCTCACCCCCGGTCATCGTCCGAACTCCTCCCTACGGTCCCATCGCATCCGGCTCTCGAATGCAACTGTTTCGTCGCGGCGACGACGCTGGCCGCCCGTCGCGCCGACCATACCCGAGTCCATTGACGCGCGCGCTTCGACGGCGCTACCTTCCATACCAGGAACACGAAGGGGCGTAACCGGCGACAGACCGGCCGCCGCTCAAAGGAGGGGATGCCCGTGACAAACACCTCGCACCTGCTTGCCGCGTCGGTGCTGGCGCTCGCCGCCGCCACGCCGGCCGTCGCGCAAACCGGCGATACGACGTCCTCGCAGAACCAGGCGCCCACCAACGGACCCGGGCAGGAGTCGACCACGCAGGATGCGGTGGGGCCGACGCAGGGCGGGATCGGCGACATCGTCGTCACCGCGCAGCGTCAGTCGCAGCGGCTGCAGGACGTGCCGATCGCCGTGTCGGCCTTCACCGCCGACAATCTAGAGAAGCAGCAGATCGTCAATCCGGTCGCGCTTCAGCAGTCGCTGCCGTCGGTCACCTTCACCAAGACGAATTTCACCTCGTCCAGCTTCACGATCCGCGGCATCGGCGATCTGTGCGTCGGGGTGACGTGCGACAGCGCGACCGCCATCCACATCAACGACATGCCCCTCCTGACCACCCGCCTGTTCGAGACCGAGTTCTTCGATCTCGAGCGGATCGAGGTGCTGCGCGGGCCGCAGGGAACGCTGTTCGGCCGCAACGCCACCTCGGGCGTCGTCAACTTCATCACCGCCAAACCCGACCTGTCGAAGATCGCCGCGGCGGGCGAGTTCGA
>CAXTFF010000025.1:0-1232 GCA_964243325.1 uncultured Sphingomonas sp. | reverse complement strand
GTACTACTTCCGGGAGGACGACAACCGCAGCCGTATCCAGAAGCAGCTGTGCAACCGCGACGAGACGGGCGTGTTGGGCTGCTCGCCCGACCGGCTGGAATTCGAGCATCCCAACGGCAACTCGACGCTGGCAGGCGTGCTCTCGTCGCGCGAGTTCCTCGGCATCGCGCTAGGCGCGCTCGGCCCGGTCTTCACGAATTTCGGCCTGCAGAGCCTTTATGGACCCGACACCTACACGGGCGTGGTGAATCCTCGGGACAACCGGACCGTCCGCATCGACTTCAAACCCACCTACTTCGCCGAAGAAGAACAATATATGGGCAAGTTCTTCCACGATTTCGGCCCGCTCTCGCTCAACCTGACGGGCGGCTACACGCGCAACGTCGTGCAATCGCGGTCCGACTACAATCTCGCGGTCGAGAACCCGCTGACCAACAATCCGGGCCTGGTCTTCCTGAACACCGTGGCCGGACTGACGCCCGCGCAGGCCGCCGCGACGTTCGGGCCGGTCGGCCCTGCGATCACCGGGCCGATCGCGGCGGTGCGCAACGTGCTGATCCCCAACGGTCCGGCCGGCGGCGTCTGCCAGTCGGGCATCGACCCCAACAATGTGGGCGTATTCGGCGGCAACACGATCGGCTGCTTCCCCCAAAGCCTCGACTTCGACGAGTCCAGTGAAAAGAACACGCAATACTCGATCGAGGGGCACATCGACAGCCGCCTGGACGGCCCGTTCAACTTCCTGCTCGGCGGCATCTATGTCGACAAGCGGACGTTCAACAACAGCTACTACGTCAACGCCTTCGGGCTCGATTACGCGGCCGGCCTGCTCGGCGCGGCGCAGACGATCGGGGCGCGGCTCGCCGGCGCGACGACCTACCCGAACACCTTCCGCGCCTCGCCCTTCTTCCGCAACAACACGGACTTCTTTCGCCTGAAATCATACGGCATCTTCGGCGAGGCCTATCTCGACATCGACGACCGGCTGAAGATCACCGGCGGCCTGCGCTACAACAACGACAAGAAATTCGTCCGCGCGCGTACGACCTTCCTGTCCGATGCGAACGGCGCGGCCGTCCCGGTGCCGATCGGCGCGTCCGACATCACGCAGGCGATCGGCTATGCGGGGCTCGATTTCGACGCCAACACGCCCGGCGCGCAGGAATTCGCGGAGGCGGATGTCGGTTTCGACCGCATCACCGGCCGCGCGGTGCTCGACTTCCGCATCACGC
>CAXTFF010000024.1:0-13571 GCA_964243325.1 uncultured Sphingomonas sp. | reverse complement strand
TCACCGTCGTCACGCTGACCGTCCACGCGCCCACGGAGGACCGCAGTCGGCGCGACCGCACCGACGCCGCGGGCCGCGAACATGGATAGCTCGCATCCGGAAGCGGGACGGCGGGCAGGACGGTGAACGGCCGGCTCTGGGTCGGCTTCCACGGGATGGCGCTCGGCGCGGCGGTTCCGCCGGCCTACGGGTGGGGGCACCGGACGCGCGACTAGGAGAACCATGCCTACGTCCACCTGTTCGTGTGTCCGGTGGCCATGGCATCCTAGCTGGTCATGGCGACGGGCTACGGCTCGGTCCGGTTGGCCGACGGGCGCGACTTCTACTTCGCGCGCCATGTCGGCTGGTCGGTGACGACGCCGCCGCCGCTGACCGGACTGGCGCCGACCGCGCCGCACTCGCCGTTCCGGCGCCGGGCGCCGCCGCTGGGGCTGCCGTCCACCGACATCCACATGATCGTGACCGGGCTGTTCGCGGGCCTGAGCCCGACCGGTTCGGCGGCGGAATGGACCTGGCACCTCCTCGGCTCGGGCGCGTTCCTGTTCGTCCATCGCGGCTTGTTCGGCCCCATGCGGCGCGAGGCGGAGCTGACCGGCACGCGCGGCGGCACCGTTCAGGCGGAACGCGACGGTGCTGGCGGCGGTCCGGTTCGGCTGCCCCGCCATCTTCCTGTCAGGCGACGAGGGTGTGCGGGCGGGCGGTCCCGTCGGGACGGCGGGCGCCTGCACGATCCTCGATGTGGTCGCCAAGGTCGCCTTCGGCCTGTTCGCGCTGTCGGGCACCAAGGCCAAGACCACCGCCGAGCTCGCCGCCGGCGAGGTCGCCGAGCACGACAAGCGCCCGGCCGCGGTGGCATGTCACGGTGTCCATGCGCCCGGTCGCGGCGAGAACGTCCCGCCCGGAAAGCGGGGTCGCGGCGCGCGGCGGCGAGCGGAGGGCAGACCGCATCGATCGCTCGCCCCGACAGGCGCGCGCTGAATTTCCGGTACCGGACGGATCGGCTTCATGCCGTTGTGATCGGGAGATAAACTCGCCGGCAAGGGTTCTATACACAGGTGCTTGGAGGACGGATGATGCCGCGTTTTTTTATCGATACGTCGGACCGGGGCACGTATGTTCCGGACAAGGACGGGCGGGATTTCGACAGCGTCGAAGCGGCCAAGGCGGCGGCCGTCGCGGCGCTGCCGGACATGGCGCGCGACTCGCTGCCGGACGGCGACGAACGCCTGTTCATGACGGTGGTGAGCGACGAACACGGGCGGACGCTGCTGCAGGCGTCCTTGCGGTTCCAGGTCACGCCGTCCATTCCGGACCGGACCGAGCGGCGCCTGTTCGATTGGTGACCGGCGCGGGCGGCGTTCCGCCCGGCTTTTCGTTCTCCGCGAGGTATCGGTCGATCGCGGCCCGATCCCTATCCGAGCAGGGCCATCCCCGCCGTGATCGGGAAGCTCCACGACGCGGCCGCGAGCAGGACCACGGTCAGGACCCGTGGCACGATCGGCCACGGCTCGATCACGGGATCGGGAAATAAATGTCGACTCGTCCGCATCCTGGCTTCCGACCTCTCCGTACCTCAACCGATATGTTCCGGCTCCGGGTAGCTCCGATGGGTTAATGATCTCCCGGCGGTCCCGGCCGACGCCACGTCGAATGATGGACGGGCCGCGCTATTCCGGCCGCGTTTCCCGAATACGTGATTTGATGGTTCCGGCCGACATCGACGGGCTAGGGAAAACGGGATGGCGAGGCGCGGATCACCGGCAAACGGCGGCGGAGCGGTTCGTCCCCGACTGTTCCTGAACGGAAAATTCTACGCGGGCGCCACCAACGGGGTGCACCGGGTCGCCGACCGGCTGATCCGCGAACTCGACGCGCTCGCGGCGCGGGGCGAGCGGCCCGCGGGTTGGGACATGCGGCTGCTGCTTCCCGCGCGGCCGAACTGGGCGCCCGCCCTCGAACACGTCGCGGCCGTCCCGCAAAGGGCGGGACACACGCAGGCGTGGGAGCAGGCGGTGCTGCCGCTGGCCGCGCGGACGGGCGCGCTCGCCTGCTTCGCCAACCTCGCCCCGTCCTTCCACCCGCGCAAGCTGACGATGGTCCACGACGCGCAGTTCCGGCTGTCGCCCGATTCCTACCCGGCCAAGCTCCGCCTGGGCTACCGCCTGCTGATCCCGCGCGGCGCCCGGTCGAGCAGGCTGGTAGCGACCGTGTCGGATTACGCCCGCGACAGCCTGGCGACCTTCGGCATCGCCGCGCGGACGGCGACGGTGGTCATCCATAACGGGGCCGACCACATCGTGGAGACCGCGGCGGACCCGCGCGTCCTGACCGCGCACGGCCTGACCCCGGGCGGTTACGCCGTCCTGTTCGGGTCGGGCGCGCGGTACAAGAATGTCGGGGTCGTGTTCGACGCGTTCGCGCGGACGCCGCCGGCCGGGATCCGGCTGGTCGTGATCGGGCCGACGCGCGCGGCGCTCGCCGCCGCCGGGCTCCGCGCGCCCGACGACGCGGCGTTCGTGGGCGGGATCGACGACGCGGCGCTGCGCGCGCTGTACGAGGACGCGCTCTGCCTGCTCTACCCGTCCCGCACCGAGGGGTTCGGCCTGCCGCCGGTCGAGGCGATGACGTGCGGGTGCCCGGTGGTCGCCGCCCCGGCGGGCGCGATCCCGGAGGTCTGCCGCGACGCGGTGCTCTATGCGGGGATGGACGACGCGGGGGATTGGAGTCGCGCCGTGGCGGCGCTCGCCGCCGATCCGACGCTCAGGCGGGCCAAGATCGCCGCCGGCCGCGCGCGCGCCGCCGATTTCACCTGGCGCGCCGCGGGCGTCAGGCTGGCCGAAGCGCTGGCGCCGTTGGTCGAGGGACGGGACTGACCGGCGCGCCTGGCCCCAAGTCGATGTTCCAGCGCGACGCGGCCAGCTCGACGAGGCGGTCGGCATGGCGTCCGCCCGACAGGAACGCGCGCAGCTCCGCGTGCCGGGCCGCCGCGACGGGCGGTTCGCCACCGAGGAGCAGGCGGAGCTTGGCCTCCAGATCGCCCGGCACGCCGGGATCGAACGTCGAACCGCCGCCGAACCGCCGCACCATCTCCGCGCTCCCCGCCCGCTCCGACACGAGCACGCGGACGCCCGCGGCCATCGCCTCGGGCACGACCAGCCCCCAGGTCTCGTTCCACAACGAGGGCAGGACCACGACGGCGCAGCGCCGCATCGCGTCGGCCATCGCGTCGCGCGGCCGCCAGGGGTGGTGCTCCACCATCGGCCGCGCGCGGATCGCGGGTTCCAGGGCTCCCTGACCGACCATCAGCCCCGTCAGTCCGAGCGCGTCGACCGCCTCCAGCAACCGCCCGACCCCCTTTTCGGGCTCCAGCCGCCCGAAATAGCCGACATCGAACGTCGGCGCGGGCGCGGGCGCGGGCGGGTCGGCGGGGACGCTCAGCGGATTGTGGACGATCGCGTGCCGCTCGCGGGGCAGCAGCGGCGCGGCGACGCGGTGCGCGCGCTCGGACAGGTGCAGCACCAGCCGGTCGGCGGACGCGCCGCGGCGGAGCAGCTCCAGCGCGGCGTGGCGCGCCACGCGCCCGGCCTTGGTGACCCGCCCGCTGCGGTCGCAGTCGGCCGTCACGCACGCCGCGCCCATCGGTCGCCGCCCGCACGGCTCGGCCGCCTTGAAGTCGTAATAGGCCCCGTTCGGACACGCCCAGAAATAATCGTGCATGTAGACCATGACGCGGAACCGCCCGAGCAGCCCGATCGCCGCGGGCGACAGGTACCGCGTCCATTGGTGCAGGACGACCACCGTCCGCCCGGGATCGGCGTCGGCCAGCGCCGACCGCAGCGCGCCCCGCGCCGCCGGGTTGTACACCGCGCGCGCCGCCCCGGACGCCCCGCCTTCGCGCAGGTCGGCCCCGCCCAGCGACCGGAAACGGTCCGGCTCCACGCCCGGCGGAGCCTCGCCGAACCCGACGATCAGCCGCGCGTCGACGCCGCGCGCCCGCAGCGCGCGGAAACCGTCCAGCACCACCAGCCCCGCCCCGCCGCTCGCCGCCCCGCCCCCGACATAATCGGACAGGACGATGACCCGGCCCTCACGCATGCGCGAGCGGGTCGGCGGGAACGGCCCGCCCGGCCGCGGTCGCGGGGGCCAGCTCGCGATACAGCGCGGCGAGCGCGTCGTTCATCCGCGACGCGGTGAACAGCCGTTCGAAACGGACGCGGCCCGCCGCGCCCATCGCCCGCCATTCGTTCCGGTCGTGCTCGGTGATCGCCCGCATCAGCCGCTCGGGCGCGTTCGGGCGCACCAGCCGTCCGGTCTCCCCGTCGACGACGATCTCGCGCAGGCCGCCCACGGCCGACGCCACCACGGCGCGGCCCTCGCGCATGGCCTCCAGCGCGACCAGCCCGAAACCCTCCCAGCGCGACGGGACCGCGACCAGGTCGGCCGCCGCGATCTCCGCCGACACCTCGGCCAGCGACCGCCAGCCGAGATACTCGACCTGCCGGCGGTTGGTCGCGCGCGTCGTCGCGGGGCCCGCGACCGCCTTGCCGATGACCCGGAGCGCGACGCGGTCCGTGAGCGGCTCCACCGCGTCGAGGAGGGTGTCGAAGCCTTTCTGCTCGTCGAGCCGGCCCACGAACAGGACCTTCAGCCGTTCGTCGTCCCACCGGGCGGGACGCGCGGGGGGCGTGTCGGCGATGCCGTTGAGCACCAGCGACAACCGTTCGGGCGCGATGCCCAGGCGCAGCGCCTCGCGCCGCTCGTGCTCCGATATGACGACGATCCGGTCGGCCGCGGGCGCGAGCACCCGCTCGACCAGCTCGATCGCGCGGGTCTTGAGCGCGGCGGACCGACGGTCGAACGCCCAGCCGTGCGGGCAATAGACGACGGCGAAGTCCCGCGGCCGCCATCCATACAGCCCGCGCACCACCGCGCCCGCGACGCTCGAATGGGCGTGCACCACCGTCGGCGCGAACCGCGCGACCTCCCGCCGGACCGCCGCGGCCAGGCGCGCCGCGCCCGCGACGGAGCGGTCCGACCGCGGCCAGGTGACGATGAGGCGCCGGTCGACCCCGCTCAGATGCCCGGCATGGCGGTCGGGCACGATCGCGCGCACGCCGTCGACGCCGAAACGGCGCGCCTGGTCGGGCAGGATCTCGGCCAGATAGGTGCCGACCCCGCCCTGCGCGGATTCGGCGACGTGGAGTATCTTCATGGATGTCCCGGACAAGCGACGCCCCCGTGGTCCGACCGGGCGTAAGGTGGCGGTCGATCCGGCCGCCCCATCAAATGATGCGTATGCCCGCCCGGCATTGTGATTTACGACGGCGATGGAGGATGCCGCAGTCCGCGACACGCCCGACGGGGCGGCGCAATCGACAGTCCCGCGACCGACCGGGACGACGCTCTGGACCATGCAGGTGCTGCGCGGGGCGGCGGCGCTGATGGTCGTGATCGGCCACAGCCAGAGCACGGTCGCGCGGCTGACGGGCGAGTGGGGCGGGTCGTTCGAGCGGTGGGACCCGCTGCCCTGGGGCGCCAGCGTCGACCTGTTCTTCGTCATCTCCGGCTTCATCATGGTCTATGCGTCCGACCGGCTGTTCGGCCGCCCGGACGCCCGGCGCCGGTTCCTCCGGCGGCGGCTGGTCAGGATCGTGCCGCTATACTGGCTGGTGACGACGCTGTTCCTCCTCCTGCTGGGCGCGGCGACGCTGAAGGGAGGCGACCCGTTCCCCGGCCCCGGCGCGATCCTCTCCTCCTACCTGTTCTGGCCGTTCGACACGCGCGGCGACGGGGGGCTGTTCCCCGTGTACGACCTGGGCTGGACGCTCAATTACGAGATGCTGTTCTACCTGCTGTTCGCGGGGGTGGTCGTGCTGGCGCGCCGCCCGGCGCTGGTGACGCTGGGCGCGATCATGGTCGCGCTGGTGCTGATCGGCACGGTCGTCCCGCGCGAGGCGGGGGCGCCGTGGTTCGCGACGCGGCCGATCGTCCTCGATTTCGGGCTCGGCCTGGCCGTCGGGGCGATGGTCCTGGCGAAAGTGCGGATCGCCCCGGCGGCGCGCGCGCTGCTGGCGGTGGGCGGGCTGCTGCTGCTCGCCGCGGACCCGGGGCATGTGTTCGACGTGGGCCCGGGCGTGACGGTCGCCAACGAATGGCCGCGCGTGCTGCTCGCCGGGCTGCCCGCCGCGGCGATCCTGGCGGCGGGCACGCTCGGGCCGGAGCCGCCCATGCCCGCCTTCGCGCGACCCTTCACGGCGATCGGCGACGCGTCCTACTCGCTCTACCTCCTGCATCCCTTCTCGCTGATCCTGCTGGAGAAGCTGGCGCAGAAGCTGCCGGCCGTGCGCGCGGCGCCGGGCGGGCTGCTGGTCGCGGCCGCCGTCGCCCTGGCGATCGCGATCGCGATCGTCGGTTTCCGCCGGGTCGAGCGGCCGACGACCGACTGGCTGAACGACAGGCTGAACCGCCGGACGGCGCCGCGCGCCGCGCCTGTCCGCGAACTGGGGGCTTCCTAGATGCTGAACCTGCGCACCCGCCTTCGCCACCTCCGGAACGGCGGCGACCCCTTCGCGCCCGAGCCGGCGCTGGAGGTCATCTACCGCGACCTGTTCCGGCGCGAGCTCGCCCAGATCGGCGAGGAGGACCGGTTCTTCCCGACGGGCGGCGCGGCCAACTACAGCCTGCTCTACCTGATCGCGCGCATCGCCGCCGAGTTCCGCCCGAGCCACGTCCTCGATATCGGCGCGGGGCAGAGCACGCTCTTGTGGTCACTCCTGAAAAAGCGCGGCCTGGTCGGCGACATGCTCACGCTGGAGCACGACGCCGACTGGGGCGAGCGGATGCGGACGCAGGTGGACCATCCCATCCTCGTCACCCCGCTCCGCCAGCTTCAGGTCGGTGGCCGGCGATCGAACACCTACGACTGGGACGCGGCGCGGCATGGCCGCAGCTTCGACGTGATCGTGTGCGACGGACCCAACGGCACCCCCCGCCATTCGCGCCGCGGGGTGCTGTCGATGCTCGATGGCGAGCTGGCCGACGATTTCGTCCTGATCCTCGACGACGCCGAGCGCCCGGGCGAGCAGGACACGGTGGGCGCGGTCCACCGGCGGCTGCAGGAGCTGGGGGTGCCGTACGGCGTGGGCGTGGTCCGCGCCGCCAAGACGCAGGCCGTGTTCGCCGCCGGCCGCTACCTTCCCGCCACCTTCATGTAGCGGGCCGCGGCGCGGGCGCGCGGAGCGTCGCCAACGTGCGGCGCACATGGACGTGGCACGCCCCGTATGTCGCCAGCACCGTCGCGGCGTAGACCGCCGCCGCCGCGATCCAGGACGGCCAGCTTCCCGGCGTCAGCCCCACCGTCGCCGCCGTCGCCGCCACCCCCGCCCCCGTCGCCAGGGTCGCCGGGGCGAGCGTCCGGAGCAGCCGCGCCCCCGTCACGCTCGTCAGCGTGACGATCAGCAGCAGGAACCCGCCGCTCAGCACCACCGTCGCGACCGTATAGGCCCTGACCAGCGCGAGCAGGCCGTACGGCAGCGACACGACGAACGTCGCCAGCAGCACGGCCGTGTTGACCACCGTGAGCGCGAACTGCGCCCTGGCGCGCCCCGCCACCATCAGGATCGCGCCGTTATAGGACGCGATCGCCTGCACCGCGCCCGCCGGGGCCAGCCAGGCGACGATGTCGGGCACCGCCCGCCACCGCTCCGACAGCACCGCCTCGACCGGAAACCGCAGCCCGAAGGTGAGGAACACCATCGCCGGGAACACCGCCAGCGCGGTCACCGCCATGACCGCCTCCACCACCGCGCGCGCGCGCTCGCCGTGCGGGTCCTCCCCCCGGAGCGTCGCCAGGAGGATGGAGCTGGTCGGCCAGGTGATCGCCATCAGCGGCGCCAGCATGAACTGGTAGGCCAGGCCGTACACCCCCAACGCCCCCGCCCCCAGCCACGCGCCGATCAGCAGGTTGTCGCCGTTGCGCGCGGCGAAGCTCAGGAGGTTGGTCGCCAGCACCCAACCCCCGAACGACAGGAGCGGCCCCAGCCGCCGGGCGCGCAGGTTGGGCGACACCCGCCCGCGCGCGGCCCACCCGAACGCGCCCAGCCGCACGACCTGAACGACCAGGTTGTACCCGATCAGCGACCATATGCCCGCCCCGTTCCAGGCGGCGGCGATCCCCCCGACCGCGCCGACCGCGATCGCCGCCGCCTCCGTCGCCGCGACCCGCCCATATCGCAGCTCGCGCTCCAGCATGGCGCGCGGCACGGCGGCGGCGATGCCCAGCACCACGGCGCCCGCCATCGCGATCATCACCGGGGCCAGCCCCCGCATCCCGATCGCCGCCTCCAGCGGATGGGCGACCGCCATCAGCACGGCCGCGCAGGCCGCGCCGCCGGCGATCATGGTCCCCATCGCCGCCCCCGCCTCCTCGCGCGACAGGGAAGGCGCGCGCGTGATCGCGCTGGCCATGCCCAGGTCGGTCAGCATCGACACCAGGACGATGAAGGGCGTGGTGAAGACGATCAGCCCGTAATCCGCCGGCCCGACGAACGCCGCCACCGCGATGTTCATCCCGAACTGGACGAGATTGCGGTACAGGCTGAGCCCCGACATCGAGAGCATGTTCCGGCCGAGCAAGCGTTTGATCTCCTTAGGGAAGGTCGGGCCTGACCATGCGCGCGACGTGGGCAACGCATCAATTGACGCATCCGTCGGCGGACCGGCCCTCTAGGTCGCCGACCGGACACCACCGGTTCGGAGCACCAACGTGGCGAGCCTCGCCTACAGCCTGCCCATGACGGTCGCGCCCCGGCCCGCGCGCGCCGCGGGGCCGCGCCTGGCGGCGCAGGCCGTCGCGCTCGCCGCCGCGCTGGCGGTCAACTGGTCGCTCGCGGCCGCGTCGCCCGGGCCCCTCTTCTCCTGGACGTCGCTGCTGCTGTTCGGGTGGCTGCTGCTGCTCGTCGCGCGGATCAGCGCGGCGGGCGCCATCCTGCTCCTGCCGCTGGTCATCACCCGCGGCGCGACGATGCTGTCGCTCATGGCGATCGAGGCGGGCGCCTACATGCCCGAGATCAACCGGCTGGGCGCGGCGGGCGACGCCTCCGCCTCTTTCGTCGCCTTCACCGCCTTGTTCTTCCTGGTCTTCGCGGTCGTCGTGCGCGCGCTGGAACGCCCGTTCGCCGCCTATGCCCGCTCGCCCCTGCTCGACCAGGTCGTCGGCTTCCTCGCCTGGCCGGTCGTCCTCGCCTGCATGGGGCTGGGCGCGGCCGCGTTCCTGGACGGCGCGCGGAGCGGCTTTCCGTTGCTGGAGGGTGTCGACCGGTTCCTCTACCGCCGCGAATACAGCAGCGCGCTCGTCTTCGTCCTGCTCGACAACAAGTTCCTCCTCGCCGCGCTGCTCGGCGCCGTCGCCTTCGCGCCGCGCTGGCGGCCGCTGCTGAAGGCGGCGGCGGTCCTGACGTTCCTGGGGCTCACCGCGCTCTATTTCCTGTTCGGCGACAAGTTCTTCACGATCCTGGCCGAGGTCGCGTTCTTCACCATGCCGC
Organism: uncultured Sphingomonas sp.; assembly: GCA_964243325.1. Taxonomy (GTDB): domain Bacteria; phylum Pseudomonadota; class Alphaproteobacteria; order Sphingomonadales; family Sphingomonadaceae; genus Sphingomonas. The sequence goes on along the minus strand of CAXTFF010000024.1, from coordinate 4,029 downwards.
TGCTCCTTCGGCGGCGCGACCGGCTGGGGCGCACGCTGCTGCGCGCCGCGCCGCCCGCCATCGCGCTGCTCTGCGCGGCGCTGGCGGCGACCTTCTACATCTATTCCGACTATGGCCGCCGCCCGCTCGACCGCACGATGACGCTTCTGGGCGAGCGCGTCGCCGGCCAGGGCCAGCTCTGGTTCGTGGCGACGCGCGACGCCGGACGCCCCACCAACTGGGACGAGCGCCTGGTGCGTCGCAACCTTTCGGTGCTGGACGATCCGGTGCCCGCCGACGCGGCGTTCCGGAACGGCGTGGAGACCTTCTGGTTCATCCAGCGCTACGCGCCCAGCAAGCTCGCCGCCAGCTTCGCGCGGAGCGAGGGTTCGGTCCAGCTGACGATGGGCACCGAGGCGATGGCGCTGGTGGCGTTCGGGTACGTGGGCGTCGCGGCGGTGATGGCGCTGGCGGGGCTGCTCCTCGCGCTCGCCGCGCTGTATCTGCGCCGCGCGTTCGAATCCGGCTTTCCGCTCAGCCTGCTGTTTGCGGTCTGGACCTATCTCCAGGTCTATTTCAGCGTCCAGCAGGCGTCGCTCTGGCCGGTCGCCGCGCCCGGCCAGATCAACCGCGTGCTGCTGTTCCTCACGATCGAGCTCGTGCTGCTCGCCGTCAACCGCGCCCAGACCATGTCCGCCTTCAACCGCGCCCGCGCCGCCGGGTTCGCCCGGAGCCGTCCGGCTTGATCTCCAGGCGGGACACGGTCGCGGGCGCGCTGGCGCTCGGCCTGATCGGCGGGGTCGCCCCGGCCGCCGCGCCGCCGCGCCGAAAGCGCGTGCTCGCCTTCTATTACCCCTGGTACGCCAATCCGACGACCAGCGGGCGATGGTTCCATTGGCGCGGGCCGAACGGCGAGGCGCCCCGGCAGAGCCCGACGGTGAACCACCCGGCGCTCGGCTTCTACGACAGCCACGATCCCAAGGTGATCGCCACCCATCTCGCGCAGGCCAAGGCCGCCGGGATCGACGCGCTGATCGTCAGCTGGTGGGGCGTCGGATCGTTCGAGGACCAGGCGATGCCCGCCCTGCTCGACGCGGCGCGGGCGAACGGAATATCGATCACCGCCTATCTGGAGCAGCAGAAGGACGGCGCGGCAGGCGCCAAGCGCGACGTCGCGCACCTGCTCGGCCGCTACGCCGACCACCCCGCCTGGCTCAAGGTCGGGGACCGGCCGGTGTTGTTCCTCTATCTCCAGGCGCTGCGCGACCTGCCCGCCGCCGAATGGCGCAGGGCGGCCGGGCGCGCGCCGTTCCTGGTGGGCGACGCGTCCCCGCGCGAGCGCGAGCAGTTCGCGCTCTGGGCGCCGCACCTGGACGGCATCCACGTCTATGTGCTCGCCCCGTACGTGAAGGGGATGACCCCGCCGCAGATGACCGCCTGGGCCGACCGGACCTATCCGGCCTGGAAGCGGACGGTCGGCGACCGGTTGTTCTGCGCGACCGTCATCCCGGGCTTCGACGACACGCTCGTCCCCGGCCGCCCCCGGCCCCGGCCGACCGTGCTCCGCCACGACGGCCGGACCTACGACGCGCTGTGGGACGCGGCGGTGCGCCACGACGCGGATTGGGCGCTGATCACCAGCTTCAACGAATGGCACGAGGGGTCGGAGATCGAACCCTCGCGCGAGCATGGCGCCCGCTATCTCGAGCGCACGGCGGTCCATGCGCGCCGTTTCCTGCGCGGCTGAGGAACCCCGTTTGCGGATCTTGCACATAAGCTCGGTCTATCCGCCGCACGTCGTCGGCGGCGCGGAGAAGGTCGTGGAGATGCTCGCGGAGGCGCAGGTCCGGCGCGGGTACGCCGTCGGCGCGGCCTACCTGTCGCGCGAGCCCGCGCCGGCGGGCGTCCGTGGCGGCGTGACCGTGCTGCCGCAGGCCAGCCGCAACCTCGTCTGGATGGAGGACGTGTTCCGCCGGCCGCGCGCGGTGCGCACCGCCAACAAGCTGAACCAGCTCGTCGACTACCGGGCGGCGGGCGATTTCGGCCGCGCGATCGCAGGCTTCCGGCCCGACATCGTCCATACCCATTCGATGGTCGAACTGCCCGCGATGATCTGGGACCATGTCGCGCGGAGCGGGGCGCGCGCGGTGCACACGCTCCACGATTACGACCTCCTATGCTCGCGCGCGTCGATGTTCCGCGACGGGCGCTCGTGCGAGACGCTGCACGCCTCGTGCCGGGTGACCGCCGGATGGAAGCGCCGCTTCGCCCGGCGGATCGACGCGGTGGCGGCGGTCTCCGCGCCCGTCCTGGCCGAGCATCGCCGGTTCGGGCTGTTCGCCGACCTCGGGCCCGACCGCGCGCGCGTCATCTGGAACGCGGTCCACACCGCGCCGCTCGCGGACCGCGTCCCGCGGATCGGCCCGCTGGTGTTCGGCTTCCTGGGCAGGCTCGTCCCCGAGAAAGGGATCGAGACGCTGATCGCGGCCTGCGGGCTCCTGCCCTCGGACGGCTGGCGGCTGCGCGTCGCGGGCCGCGCGCAGGAGGGCGACGCGCGCTACCGCGCGCTGGCGGGCGACCTTCCGATCGAGTTCCTGGGCTTTTCCGACCCGCAGGCGTTCCTCGACTCGGTCGACGTCCTGGTCGTGCCCTCGATCTGGCGCGAGCCGTTCGGGCTGACGGTCGTGGAGGCGTTCGCGCGCGGGGTGCCGGTGATCGGGTCGCGGCTGGGCGCGATCGCCGACCTGGTGGGATCGGTGGGCGCGGACTGGCTGGTCCCGCCCGGCGACCGGCAAGCGCTGGCGGCGCGGATGTCCGCGGCGATGCGGGCCGGGCGCGGCGCGCTGCCCGGCCCCGGGGCGTTCGCGCCGGTGCTGGACGCCGTCGCCCCGTCGCGGATGCTCGACGCCTACGACGACCTCTACCGGGACACGCTGGCGCTGGACCACGCCGCGTGACGCGGCCCCCGCGCGTCCTCCACCTGTCGAGCCTTTATCCCCCGCACATCGTCGGCGGGGCCGAACGGTCGGTGAGCATGCTCGCCGAGGCGCAGGCGGCCGAGGGGTGGGAGGTCGCGGCCGCGTGCCTGACGCCCGGCGAGGCGGTGGAGGAGGTGCGGAACGGCGTGCGGGTCTTCCGCATGCCGCACGGGAACGATTTCTGGCTGGAGGACTGGTCCCGCCACTCGCGGCGCGCGCGCGAATGGGCCAAGTTCAAGCAGCAGGCGAACTTCGCGATCGAGCGGCGCTTCGGCGCGGTGATCGACCGGTTCCGCCCCGACCTGGTCAACACGCACTCGCTGGTCGACGTCTCCACCCGCGTCTGGCGCGCGGCCCGCGCGCGGGGCGTCCCCGTCGTCCATACGCTGCGCGATTTCGACCTGCTCTGCGCGGCGAGCTCGATGTTCCGCGAGAGCGGCCCGTGCGACCACCGGCACCTGAAATGCCGCGTGCTGACCTTTACCAAGGGCATCGACCAGCGCCTCGTCTCGGCGGTGTCGGCGGTCGGCGGCGAGGTGCTCGACCGGCACCTGCGCTACGGCTTCTTCCGCCACGTGCCCGCCCCCTTGCGCCGGGTGATCTGGAACACCGCGGAGGTGGCGGGGATCGGCGCGGGATACGCCAAGCCGCCGCTCTCGGGCCCGATCACCTTCGGCTATCTCGGCCGCCTCAGCCCCGAAAAGGGCGTGGACGTGCTGATCGAGGCGACGCGCCTGCTGCCGCCGACCGGCTGGCGGCTGCTGGTCGCGGGGGCGGCGCTGGACGATCTCGGTCCCTATCACGCGGCGGCGCGCGGCCTGCCCATCGAGTTCATCGGATTCCAGCCGCCCAAGGCGCTGTTCGACCGGATCGACGTGCTCGTCGCCCCGTCGCGGTGGGCGGAGCCGCTGGGCCGCACGGTGCTGGAAGCCTACCGCGCGCACGTCCCCGTGATCGGATCCCGGAGCGGGGGGATCGCCGAGATCATCGCCGACGACGAGTGGCTCGTGCCGCCGGGCGACGCCCCCGCGCTCGCCGCGCGCATGGCGCGCGTGCTGGCGGAGGGCCGCCC
>CAXTFF010000023.1:0-13788 GCA_964243325.1 uncultured Sphingomonas sp. | reverse complement strand
CAGCGATCCTGTTCGCTCCGCCGACGGCGTCGCGCACTGGCAGGCGTTCTTCGCGGTCGAGCAATCATCTGGGCGCCTGCTGGGACCACTCACCGTCGCAGAGATCAACAGCTCGCTTGTTGAGCGGTTTCAAGCTTGGCGCGCCGGACAGGGCGTAAGCACCTCGACCGTCGCTCGAGACACTGCGGCGCTGCGCGAACCTCTCGACTGGGCTTGGAAGAAGCGTAACATCATCCCGTCCGCACCGTCCGTTCCCGATCCTAGGAATAAGAGCGAGCCTCGCGAGCTCGTCTATACGGTCGATCGGATTGCGGCGTTTTTGGAAGCAGCATGGGCGCTAGAAGAGCGTCGTCACCTCCATATGTTCGCCATGATCATGCTCAGCACCAACGCGCGCGTGGAAGCCGTTCTGGAACTCGACAAGGATACGCGGCACCGGGACGGCCTTCTCTGTTTCAACGCGCCAGGCCGGACTCGGACCAAGTAGCGTCGATCTATCGTTCCGGTGTGTCCAACCCTTGCACCGCGGCTTAACCTATGCCGTGGCCGAGCCATCCGATGGCAGAAGCGGTCGGTGGACAAGAAGGCCGGCGAGCATCACTTTGAGCTGCATCCGTTCGAGAGCATCAAGACCGCCTTCGAGAAGATCCTCATCCCAGCAGGCATATGCGACCAAGCCCATGACGCGCAGGGCAGCGAGCCGTGGCTGCCAGCGCGCGGTCGCCTCGGGGAAACCTTGCCGCGGCCAAAGCTGGTTTGTATCGGCTCGCCCAACACCCTTCGTCACACGACGAGCACCGAAATGCACCGCCGCGGTGTGCCAGAGGCGCAGATCGAGTCAGCCGCGGGCCACCGGGGCGAGACCACCAACAAGAAGCACTGCAGCCACCTGCGACCCGAATATCTCACGGACTCTATCGACGGGGTCGAAGCGTTCTGGTCCGACGTGGGCACAGTCACCAAAACCCATCTGCGATACCAGCGCGGTACCAGGATCATCGATCCAACCGCCGCCCGGCGAGCGGGTGGCAAGAAAGTCGTTGTTTCCCACGATGTTGAAGTGGTGCCGCCTACAGGACTCGAACCTGTGACCCCCGCATTACGAATGCGATGCTCTACCAGCTGAGCTAAGGCGGCGTTTCGGCAGCGGGTCGCACCGGGCACCCGCGGCTGGAGGCGACCGCTTACCAGCGTGTCCCGCGGCTGACAAGCGATCCCGCGCTTTACCGGGCGTTTACCAGACATCCTCCACAAGCGGACCCGATGAACGGGGCGCCCCCGATCGAAGGGCGCGCGTGGGGGATCTGGGCATGGACTTGTCGCAACGGCTGGACGCGGAGGACGCCGTGGAGCTCGCGCCCGAGGACGCGGGCGTGGACGAGCGCATGCTCGACCTGGGCGGCGACGAGCGGCGGATGCACGTGCGCGCCTACAACCACTGGGTGTCCCTGCTCCGCGGCGCGCCGTTCCCCGCGATCGCCGACCTCCAGCCGCGCGGCAACGCCGATTTCGGCGACCACAGCGTCCTGCTCGATTTCACGGGCGCGATCGAGGATCCGGTGATATCGTTCCTGGGCGCCACCCTGCGCGCCGAATGCGGGATTGTGGGCGATCCGGTGCGTGTCGCCGAGGTGCCGTCGCGGTCGCTGCTGTCGCGGCTGACCGACCATTATCTCCAGATCATCGCCAACCGCGCCCCGATCGGGTTCGAGGCCGAGTTCGTCAACACGCGCGGCCATTCGACGCTCTACCGGGGCATCCTGATGCCCTATTCGTCCACAGGCGAGGCGATCGACTTCATCTACGGCGTGATCAACTGGAAGGAGATCGCCGACCCGCTGTTCCAGGCGTCGCTGGGCGTCGAGCTGGAGGCGGCGATGCGAGCCGCGCCCGCCCCCTCGACCGCGCCGGTCTGGGCCGACGGACCCACCCATGTTCCCGAGCTCGTGGATGAGGAGGGCGGGGCCGAACCCGCCACGCTCGACGCGCGGCTGATGATGGCGCGCGAGTCGGCCGCGGCCGTGCGCGCCGCCGATACGCGCAGCCGCTCCGCGCTCTACCGCGCGCTCGGCCGCGCGCACGATTTCGCGCTCGCCGCCGACCGCGACCGTGACGGCTACCGCCGCCTGCTGGGCGATGCGGGCGTCAAGGAACAGGCGCGCGCCCCGTTGACCCCCGTCGCCAAGCTCGTCTTCGGCGCGGAATACGACAAGACGCGCCTGACCGAGTTCGCGACCGTGCTGGGCCACGCGCGCGCCGCGGGGGTGCGCGCGGGCGAATTGCCCGAATATCTGGGCGGCGTGCCCGGCGGCATCAAGGCGGTGGTCGCCGCCGCCCGCGCCGCGCGCAGGCCCGTGCCGGAGGACGCACCGGCCGCGCCCGTCCTGGCCGACCGCGAGGTGCTGGCCCGGATCGACCTGCCCCAGACGGCCGCCCCGGGCCGCCTCGTCCTCCTCGTCGCGCGCGTGCGGGCGGACGGCGGGCTCGACGTGGTCGCCCAGGTCGACGACGCCGGCCTCACCGCGAAGGCGGTCCGCGCGGCCGCCTGACATGGTGACACACGTTACGAAGGGTTGAGCGGGCGCGCCCGGCGGCGCATAGGCCAAGCGCATGTCGACCCAATCCGATACGCCGGCCTCGGCGCTCGACGGCGCCCTCGCCGACCGCCTCGTCGCAGGCGCGCTGCCCGCCGAACTCCAGGATTTCGGCCCCGCCGAACAGGCCGACGCCGCCCGCTTCCTTCTCGCCGCCGCGAGCGACCGGTCGTCGGGCCGCCCCTGCATCACGCTGGAGCCGATCGCCAGCGACGACGTCCGCCGCCGCCTGCGCATGGCCGTCGTCAACGACGACATGCCGTTCCTGGTCGATTCGGTCGCGGCCGCCGTATCGGCGCGCGGGATCGCGATCGACCGCATCCTCCACCCGGTCGTCCCCGTCGGCCGCGATGCGGACGGCGCGCTCCGGTCGATCGGCGGCGAGGGGGGTTCCCGCGAGTCGATGATCTATCTCGAGCTCGAACGCGTCGACGCGCGCGACCGCCGGGCGCTCGGGCAGGAGCTGGACGCCGTGCTCGCCGACGTCCGCGCGGCGGTGGCCGACTGGCCCGCCATGCGCGAAGCGCTCGCCCGCGACGCGGAGCTCTGCGCCGGGGAAGGGGCGGAGCTGCTGCGCTGGTTCTCGGGCGGCAAGCTGACGCTGCTCGGCCATGCGCGCTGGAGCGCGGCCGGCGGCATGGCGGGCCCGCTCGGCCTGGCGCGCCAGGCTCACCCCGTCCCGCTGATCGACGAGGGCGCGCTCGGCCAGGCCGCCGCTTGGTTCGCGGGTGGAGGCGCGAGCCCGCTGCTGCTCAAATCCAACCTGATCTCCACCGTCCACCGCGCCGCGCCGCTCGACCTGATCGTGCTCCCACAAGGCGACGGGCTGTCCATCCATGCGGGCCTGTGGACCAGCGCCGCGCTTTCCGCGCCCGCGCCGTCGGTGCCGATCCTGCGCGAGCGCTTGTCCGTCCTGGAGGCCAAGTTCGGCTTCGATCCGCGCGGTCATACCGGCAAGGCGCTGGCCCATGCGCTGGGCGCGCTGCCTCATGACCTGAGCGTCGCCTTCGAGCCGGAAACGCTCCAGGAGCTGGCGCTGACCGCCATGTCGCTCGCCGACCGGCCGCGCCCGCGCCTCGTGCTCGCCCCCTCGCCGCTGCGGCGCCACCTGTACGCGTTCGCCTGGCTGCCGCGCGACGAGCTGACCACCGGCCGGCGCGTCGCGATCGGCGAGATGCTGGTCGAGGCCGCCGGGGCCGAGCTCCTGACCTGGTCGATCCAGCTCGACGAGGTCGTCGCGCTGATCCGCTACACGCTCGACATCCCCGACGGCGCGACCGCGCCCGACGCCGCCGAGCTCGATGCGCGCCTCACCCGCATGATCCGCGGCTGGGCGACCGAGGTGGAGGCCGCGCTGGCCGACCGGGTTCCGCAGCGCGCCGCCGCGCGGCTGGCGCTCAAATGGGCGAACGCCTTTCCGAACGGCTACCGCACCGCGCGCTCGGGCGCGGAGGCCGCCGCCGACATCCTGCGCTTCGACACGCTCTCCGGCCCGGGCACGCGCTCCGTCCGGATCGCCGTCGAGGACGGGCGGCTCCGCCTGAAGATCTATCGCCAGGGCGGCGCGCTGTCGCTGTCCGACGCGGTCCCCGTGCTCGAGAATTTCGGCTTCCGCGTCGTCGAGGAACTGCCCACCCCCTTGAACGACGAGGGGTCGTCGCACCTCCACGATTTCCGCGTCGAAACGGGCGCGGCCGTCGCCGACGCCGCCGTGCTCGAAGCCGCGATCGCCGCCGTGCTGGAAGGCCGGGCGGAGAATGACGGCTTCAACCGCCTGATCCTGGAGGCGGGCGTCGCGCCCGCCGCCGTGGTGCTGATGCGCGCCTGGTTCCGCTACCTGCGCCAGGCGGGCCTGCCCTACGGCCTCGCCACCGTGGTCGACGCGCTCCGCCGCGCGCCCGCGGTGGCGGCGGCGCTGGTGGAGCGTTTCGCGGCCGCGCACGATCCGGCGGCCGTCGGCGACGCCGCGGACGCCGACGATCGGGTCGCGCGCGGGCTCGACGCGGTGTCGGCGATCGACGACGACCGCATCCTGCGCGCGTACCATGCGCTTGTCACCGCCACCTTGCGCACCAACGCCTATGCGCCCGCCGCCGCCGAGGCGTTGGCGTTCAAGCTCGACTCCGCGCGCATCCCCGGCCTCCCCGCCCCGCTCCCCTGGCGCGAGATCTGGGTCTACAGCCCCCGCGTCGAGGGCATCCACCTGCGCGCGGGACCCGTCGCGCGCGGCGGCCTGCGCTGGTCCGACCGCCGCGACGATTTCCGCACCGAAGTGCTCGGGCTGATGAAGGCGCAACGCGTCAAGAACGCGGTGATCGTGCCGACGGGCGCCAAGGGCGGCTTCTACCCCAAGCAGCTTCCGCCCGTATCGAGCCGCGACGCCTGGCTCGCGGAAGGGACGGAAAGCTACCGCGTCTTCATCCGCGCGCTGCTCTCGGTCACCGACGACATCGTCGGCGAGGAGGTCGTCCATCCGGCGGGCGTGCGCGTCCATGACGGCGAGGATCCCTATTTCGTCGTCGCCGCCGACAAGGGCACCGCGACCTTTTCGGACGTCGCCAACGCGATCGCCCTGGAGCGCGGCTTCTGGCTCGGCGACGCGTTCGCCAGCGGCGGCAGCCAGGGCTACGACCACAAGGCGATGGGGATCACCGCCAAGGGCGCGTGGATCAGCGTGGAGCGCCATTTCGCCGAGCGCGGGGTGGACGTGCAGGCGGACCCGGTCACCGTGATCGGCTGCGGCGACATGTCGGGCGACGTGTTCGGCAACGGCCTGCTGCTGTCCAGGTCGGTGAGGCTCCTCGCCGCCTTCGACCACCGCCATATCTTCATCGACCCGAATCCGGACGCGGCGCGAAGCTGGGACGAGCGCACGCGCCTGTTCGCGCTGCCCCGGTCGAGCTGGGCGGATTACGACGCGACGCTGCTGTCGCCGGGCGGCGGCGTGTTCGCGCGCACCGACAAGGTCATCCGCCTCTCGCGCGAGGCCCAGGCCGCGCTCGGCCTGATCGACGCCGAGTGGGAGCCGGCCGCGCTCATCTCGGCGATCCTGCGCGCGCCGACCGACCTGCTCTGGTTCGGCGGCATCGGCACTTATATAAAGGCGGCGGCCGAGAACAACGCCGCCGTCGGCGATCCCGCCAACGACCGCCTGCGCGTCGACGCCGAGACCCTGCGGGTCAAGGCGATCGGCGAGGGCGCGAATCTGGGCCTGACGCAGGCCGCGCGCATCGCGTTCGCGACGCGCGGCGGGCGCATCAACACCGATTTCATCGACAATTCCGCGGGCGTCGACTGCTCGGACAACGAGGTCAACATCAAGATCGCGCTGAACCGCGAGATGACCGAAGGCCGGCTGTCGTTCGAAGACCGCAACGTCCTGCTCGCCGGCATGACCGACGACGTGTCCCGCATCGTGCTGGAGGACAACCGCCTCCAGACGCTCGCGCTCTCCATCGCGGAGGCCGACGGCGCGGCCGCCACGCCTTCCTACGTCCGCGCGATCGAGATTTTCGAGGGCTCCGGCCGCCTCGACCGCGCGGTCGAGGGCTTGGCGTCGAACGAGGACCTGCTCCGCCGCGGCCAGGCCGGCCAGGGCCTGACCCGCCCCGAGCTCGCCGTCCTGCTCGCCACCGCCAAGCTCGCGCTCCAGGACGCGATCGAGCAGGGCGGGCTGGGCGACGACGAGGCGATGCGCCCCGACCTCCACGCCGCCTTCCCGCCCGCGATGCGCGAGCGGTTCGCCCCGGCGATCGACGCGCACCGGCTGCGCGGCGAGATCGTCGCGACCAAGCTGGCCAACCGCATCGTCAACCGTCTGGGCCTCCTCCACCCCTTCGAGCTGGCGGAGGAGGAGGGCGCGGCGATGGCCGACATCGCCGCGATGTTCGTCGTCGCCGAACGGCTGTTCGGCCTGCCCGAACTGTGGGCGGAGATCGAGGCGACGGCGATGCCCGAGGCGGGCCGCCTGGCGCTGTTCGACGAGGTCGCCGCCGCCACCCGCTCGCACATCGCCGACCTGCTGCGGATCATCGTGCCCGGCGCGGGCGCGGCCGACATCCTGAAGCACCTGGGCAAGGGCGTCCGCCACCTCGACGCGGAGACGACGCGGCTGCTGCTGGAGGAAGCGCGCATCCAGAGCGGCCGCATCCGCGCCGACCTGGAGACCGCCGGCGCCCCCCCCGAGCTCGCGGGCAAGGTCGTCCGGCTGTTCGAGCTCGACGGCGCGGTCGGCCTGGCCGAACTCGGCGCGCGGCTCGGGCTCGACGAGGTGGTGCTCGCGCGCGCGTTCACCCATCTCGGGCAAGCGCTCGGCCTCGACTGGGCGCAGGCAACCGCCGCGCGCATCCTGTCGAGCGATCCGTGGGAGCGGCTGCTGATCGCGGGGCTGGCGCGCGATTTCCAGCAGATCCGGCTCGAGTTCCTCGCGCGCTGCACGACGGACGATCCCGGCGCCACCGTCGACGGCTGGCTCGCCCGCAACGCCGCGCGCGTCGCGCAGTTCAAGGCGGTGGTCGACCGCGCCCGCCTGTCCGCCAAGCCGCATGCGGCGATGCTCGCCCAGATCGCGGGGCAGGCGCGGGTGCTGCTGGGACGGTAGGCTAGGCCGCCACGCGCACCCGCGGCCGCCGCGCCGCCTTGGCGCGCCAGCCCCGCGCGCGCCACCACATGATCACTCCGGTCACCGCGAGCACCACCGGGATCAGCCCGCCTGCGAAGATCAGCACGCGCCAGACGATGTTCATGCCGGTGCCGTCGTGGATGCGCCGCATCAGCCGCGCGGTGCCGGCTGCGGGCGCGGGCTCGCGCGTCACCGCCCGCGTGGCGTCGTCGATCGACAGCTGACCGTCCGCGGTCCGCAGCGTCCAGGCGGCCTTCTTGTCCGTCGGCCAGGCGATGTTCGTCACCGCCGCCCCGCCCGCCGCGCCGAGCACGTCGGCGACCGCCAGCCCGGGCGTCGCGACCGGCACGGGACGCTCGCCGCCCGCGGGCTTGGCCTCGCCGCTCAATCGCCCGAAGAACGCCGGGAACGAGATCCACGCGCCCGTCGACGACAGCACGAATAACGGCACCGCGATCCAGAAGCCCAGCCGGTGATGCAGGTTCGTCTCGACATCCGGATGCCGCTGCCACCGCAGCCCGCGCGTCCAACGCCCCATCGCGGGCCACCACAGCCATAAGCCCGTGAACGCCGACAGCATCATCGCCACGCCGATCCAGCCGACGACCTGCCGCCCCACGCCCGGCACGTACAGGCTGCCATGGAGCACGTGCAGGATGCGCAGCGGTCCCTCGTTCGACCGCGCCGTCGCCATCACGCGTGCCGTCGGCGGGTCGAGATACACGCTCGTCCGGACCGGCGGCCCCTTCCCGCCCGGCGCGGCGGTCGCGTTCACCACCGCCGCCTCGCCGTCGTGCGGCATCGCCAGCGACGCCACCCGGTCGCCCGCCCCGATCGCGCGGCGCGCCGCCGCCAGGTATGTGTCCGCCCCGATCGCCGGCCCCGCCGTCACCGCGAAGCGTTCGGGATGGATCCGGTGCTCGATTTCCTCGTGCCACACCAGCACCGCGCCCGAGAACGAGACGGGGATGATCGCCGCCGCGAGCAGCAGCCCGATCCATTTGTGGACCTGGAACCAAGTCCGTCGCCACGCCTGCCTGCTCATCGACCCGTTCCCCTCGCCGTCGTCATAGCCTCACGCGCACCGTCGCGCGCGCATTGACCGGCGCCCCGGTCGAAATGTTGTTGTCGTTGTGCGCGGTCGGGAAATAGCCCGTGTCGAACAGGTTCTCGACATTCACCTGCGCTTCCAACCCTTCGCCCACCCGGAAGAACACGCCCCCATCGACGCGCGTGTAGGCGGGCAGCGTCACCGCGTTCGAAATCGAGGTGAACTGCCTGGACCGATGCTCGACGCCTAGCGCCAGTCCCAGCCGTCCGCTCACGTCCCACCGTCCCCAGGCGGACAGCTGGTGCTTGGGCACCAGGGCGACCGACCGCCCGGCCGGGGCGGCGGCCGTCGTCCGCCTGATCTCCGCATCCTGGAGCGCATAGCCGAGCGTCACGAGCAGGTTCGGCCTGACGCGCCCCGTCGCCTCCAGCTCGATCCCGCGGCTGCGCTGTTCGCCCGCCAGCAGCACCTCGCCCGGGTTCGGCCCGGCGCTGCGCGTGTTGGTGCGGTCGAGCCGGTACACCGCCGCCGCGAGCAGCAGCCCCGGGCGCGGCTCCCACTTGGCCCCCGCCTCGAAATTCTCGAACCGTTCGGGCTTCAGCGCGGCCGACGTCAGGTCGAGCGAGGCGAACTGGTCGCCCGATTGCGGCAGGTACGACCGGCCGTAGCTCAGATACAGCGACACGGGCGGAACGGGATGCGCCACCAGCCCCAGCCGCGGCGACCACAGCTCGTCCGTCCGCCCGAACCGCTCCGCACCCAGCAGGTTGAGGCTTTCCAGCTCGAAGCGGTCGAAGCGCAGACCCGCAAGCAGATCGACCGGACCAAGCGTCATCCGGTCCTGGAGCAATGCCGCCTGGAACCGCGCGACGCTCCGCGTCGTCCGCTCGCCGGTTCCCCGGCGGAACACCGGGACGGGTGCCAGGAACCGCACGGCCAGCGGCACGCCCACCTGCCGCCCGCCCATCGTCGCGCCCGCCGCGCCGTCGAAGAAGCCGTTCAACCGCGCGCTCCGCGTCCGCTGCCCGCCCGCCTCCACGCCCGCCAACACGGCATGCGTCACCGGCCCGGTGCTCGCCGCCCAGGTCAGGTCGACCTGGCCCAGCAGGTTCTCGCGCCGCTGCGCGTCCAGGTACGCCTGCACGCCGACCGCGCCGCCGGCGTCGACCGCGGTCGCCGGGAACACGTTGCGGTAGAACTTGTCGTAATCGCCGTAGAGCAGCCGCCCGACGATCGCCACGTCCTCGCCGAAGCGCCGCTCCACCGTCGCCCGCGCCAGATGCGCCTCCAGCCCCAGCCGGTTCACGCCGCGCACGCCGAAGAAGGTGTCGCGGTAGCCCCGGACCGGCCGGCCCCCGGTCGACGGCACGCCCCGATCGACGACCCGCGCATCGTCCACATATTCATATGACAGGTTCAGGTCGGTCCGCGGCCCCACCGACGCGCGCACCGTCGGGTTGACCGCGTACACCCGCCCGCCGAACGCGTCGCGGTGGTTGGCGAACTCTTCCCGGGTCGCGTTCAGCCGCGCGGCCACGCCCTCCGCCGGCGCGAGGTTCGCGTCCGCGTCGACGCTCCACGCGCCGAACCCGTCGACCGATCCGCCCGCGACCCCGAACGTCTCGAAGCGCGGGCGCTTGGTCACGCGGTTGATCACGCCGCCGCCGCCGCCGCGCCCGAACGTCATCGCGTTGGACCCGCGCAGCACCTCCAGCCGGTCGAGATTATAGAGCGGGCGGTAATATTGCGCGTCGTCGCGCAGGCCGTCGACGAAGAAGTCGGCCGTCGAATTGTTGCCCCGGAGCACGACCTGGTCGCGGTGCCCCTCCCCTTGCGCGGCGCTCGCGCCCGGCACCGAGCGCAGCACGTCGCCGACCGAGCGGAAACCGCGGTCCTCGATCTGCGCCTCGCTGACCGCCGACACCGCCTGCGGGATATCACGCACCGCCGTGTCCACCCGCGTCGCGGACCCGGTCGCATCCACGACGTACCGGTCGCGCCGCCCGGTGACGATCACCTGGTCGGCCCCATCCGCCGCGCCGGCCAGGACCGGATCGGCGGCGAGCGCGGGCGTCGTCAGGACAACGCACGGCAGGGCCAGGAACGACGACCGGAACAGCATGGAACTCCCCTTCGGGAACTCCGCTATTGCGAGTCGGTCGCAGTGTCAACGCTATTGCGAATGACTTTCAGCAAGGTCGCGGAACAGCCAGCTCCGGAGCGCGCTCGCCAGGTTGGGCGGCGTGCGCTGCGCCACGCGCGCCGCGTCGATCGCCGCCACCAGCGCCGATAACGGCAACGCGCGGTTCCGCGCCGCCGTCTCCAACGCACCCCAGAACACCGGCTCCAGGCTGATCGACGTCGCATGCCCCGCGATCGTCACCGACCGCTTCACCGGCCCCGCGAACCCGCCGGGCGGCGCGCCGACGACGCAGGCGGGGATCAAGGCGTGTCGAACAGCGCCGCCAGCTGCTCGACGATCGCGCCGCCCAGCTGCTCGGCGTCCATGATGGTGACGGCGCGCTGGTAGTAGCGCGTGACGTCGTGGCCGATGCCGATCGCGACCAACTCGACGGGCGACTTGCCCTCGATCCACCCGATGACCTGGCGCAGATGCCGTTCCAGGTACGAGCCCGAGTTCACGCTCAGCGTCGAATCGTCCACCGGCGCGCCGTCGGAGATCACCATCAGCACGCGCCGGTCCTCCGGCCGCGCCAGGAGGCGCGAATGCGCCCACAACAGCGCCTCGCCGTCGATGTTCTCCTTCAGCAGCCCTTCGCGCATCATCAGCCCCAGCGCGGTGCGCGCGCGCCGCCACGGCTCGTCGGCGCGCTTGTAGACGATGTGGCGCACGTCGTTCAGCCGCCCGGGCTGCGGCGGACGTCCGGCCGCCAGCCACGTCTCGCGCGCCTGGCCGCCTTTCCAGGCGCGGGTGGTGAAGCCCAGGATCTCCGTCTTGACCCCGCACCGCTCCAGCGTGCGCGCCAGGATGTCGGCGCAGATCGCCGCGATCGAGATCGGCCGCCCGCGCATCGACCCCGAATTGTCGAGGAGCAGCGTCACCAGCGTGTCGCGGAACTCGGTCTCGCGCTCGATCTTGTAGCTGAGCGACTGCATCGGGTTGACGACCACGCGCGCCAGCCGCGCCGCGTCGAGCAGCCCCTCCTCCTGGTCGAAGTCCCACGACCGCGCCTGCTGCGCCATCAACCGCCGCTGCAGCCGGTTGGCGAGCTTGGACACCGCCGATTGCAGGTGCACCAGCTGCTGGTCGAGATAGCCGCGCAAGCGAGCCAGCTCGTCGGCGTCGCACAGCTCGGACGCGGCGACGATCTCGTCGAAACGCGTGGTCCAGGGCTTGTAGTCGAACTGCGGCGAAAGGTCGGTCGTCGGCCGGTTCGGCCGCGCAGGCGGCGCGCCCTCCTCGCCCTCGTCGCCGGGATCGCCGTCCAGGTCGGGCATGTCCTCGCCCGTCTCCTCGCCCTCCCCGTCGTCGCCCTCGGCCTCGCGCTCCTCGCCGCGCGCCTCGACCTGGCCCTCGCCCTCGGCACCCTCCTCCTCGCCGTCCTCGCCCTCTTCGGGCTGCTCGTCGCCGGCGCCCTCGTCTTCCTCGCCCTCGTCCTCCGCCTCCGTGGGAGCCTGCTCGCCCTCGATCAGCTCCAGGTCGGCGAGCAGCTTGGTCGCCAGCGCCTGGAACGCGCGCTGGTCGTCGAGCGCCAGGCCGAGCGCCCCCAGGTCGGCCTTCCCCTCGATCCAGCCGCGCACCAGCGCCAGCCCCGGCTCGGCGGCGGCGGGCGCGGGCGCCCCCGTCAGCTTCTCGCGCACCAGCAGCTGGAGCGCGGTGGGCAGCGGCACCTCGGCGACGGTGCGCGCGCGCGCGATCGGGTCGGACCTGAGCCGCATGTCGAGCGCGACGCCCAGGTTGTCGGCGATGCCGGCGTAGCCGCGCGCGCCCAGCGCCTCGATCCGCGCCGTCTCCACCGCGTCGAACACCGCCCGCGCCACCGCCTCGGCCGGCGCGCCGCGCTGATGAAGGCCCGCGTCGTGATGCCGGAGCCGGAGCGCGAACCCGTCCGCGAACCCCCGCGCCTCCGCCACCTGCTCGGCCGGCAGCTGGCGCGCGGGCATCGGCACCTTGAAATGCTTGCCCGATTGCGTCGGCGCGTCGGCGGTGAAGGCCAGCTCCACCTCCGGTTCGTCGCTTATCGCGCGCGCCGTCCCGGCGAGCACGGCCTTGAACCGGTCGAGGGGCGTTTCTTCGGGCATCACCAGAGCACCTTGCAACCGAACGCCGCGATCTCGGGGTCGCGCGTCACCACGATCAGATCATCGGTCAACCCCTGGGCGGCGATCAGCCGATCGAACGGATCGCGATGCGCCCCATCCAATGTACCGGCGCGAATGGCGTGATCGTTCGTGACCCGTAGTTCTGCGAAGCCGTTACGCTTCATCAGCGGCTCGTAACTGAGGCGCGGGTCGCCGAGATTGGGAAGCTTGCCGAGCCGCCATTTCAGGCTGATCTCGAAGGCGGACGCGGCGCTCACCGCGATCGGTTCCTCGGTCGACTCCAATAGTTCGCGCGCGTTCACGCCGAGCCGCGGCAGGTCGGTCCACCACCACAGCGCGGTGTGCGTGTCGAGCAGATAGCCGCTCACAAACCGTATTTCTCAAGCCGCTTGCCTTCCCAAAGTTCAAGCTCCTCCTCCGGCAAGGGATCGAACCACACGGAGTCGGGGATGTCCCCCGTGAGCGGCCAGCCGCCCGGCTTGCGCTTGGGTTTCGGGATGTCAGCATACGGCACGATCTTCGCCCAGGGCTCGCCCGCCTTGGCGAGGACGATCTCCTCGCCCGCATGCGCACGGTCCATCAGCTTGGACAGATTGGTTTTCGCGTCATGGACATTGAACGTTTTTCGCGGATCGGCCTCGGCCATCATCGCCTCCCTGGTGGACTAACCAGAGCTAGTCCACCCTACCCGCGCCTTCAACCCTTCCCCACCACGCTCTCGGGCAGGTCCTTGCCGAACACGCGCTGGTAGTATTCCGCCACCAGCGACCGTTCCGCCTCGTCGCACTTGTTCAGGAACGACAGCCGGAACGCGAAGCCGACATCGCCGAAGATCAGCGCGTTCTGCGCCCAGGTGATCACCGTGCGCGGGCTCATCACCGTCGATATGTCGCCCGCCATGAACCCCTTGCGCGTCAGGTCGGCGACCCGCACCATCGAGTCCACCGTCTTCTTGCCGCCCGGCTTGTCGTACTCGCCCGACTTGGCGAGCACGATCCGCGCCTCGACCGCGGCGGGGAGGTAGTTGAGCGTGACGACCACGTTCCACCGGTCCATCTGCCCCTGGTTGATCTGCTGGGTGCCGTGATACAGCCCGCTGGTGTCGCCCAGCCCGACCGTGTTGGCGGTCGCGAACATCCGGAACCAGGGGTTCGGGCGGATCACCCGGTTCTGGTCGAGCAGGGTCAGCTTGCCCTCCGTCTCCAGCACGCGCTGGATCACGAACATCACGTCGGGGC